>CAKTSC010000324.1 GCA_934597465.1 uncultured Dysosmobacter sp. | reverse complement strand
TGCGACATCCCCGACGAGAACCAGGACTACGTCCACCGCATCGGCCGCACCGGCCGGGCCAAGCGCCAGGGCGTGGCCGTCTCCCTCATCGCGGACTACCCCTCCAAGCTCCGCATCGACGACATCGCCGCCAAGACCCACAACGAGATCACCCCCGTCCGCTTCGACCCCGACGGACACCTGGAGATCATCCCCGAAAAATGAAGCAAAGGACAGCCCCGCCCCGGGGCTGTCCTTTTTCCCACCCCGCCGCCCGCAGGCACTCCGAAGGGGACAGCGTCCCAGACACCCCGGCCCCCGCAGGAACCGATGTCTACATCGGCCCGCCGCAGAAACTTCCGGTACCCGTGTAGGGGGAACCTCCGCCCCCGCCGGAACGGCGGGCCCTCCCGGTTCCCTGGCAGGGGGCCAACTCGCCCCTTTCTGTTACCAAATTGTAACTTTTTCTCCCCGGTGGCTTTACAAGCCCCGGAAAAATCGCTATAATACCATCTGTTAACCATCGCTGACCATGGCGCGGCCTCCGCCGCGCCCAGGAACGAACGAAGGCCGGGCCCGGCCCGGATACGGGATATAGGAGCGTGAAGCATGAGGACATGGAAACGGTTGGCGGCCCTGTGCCTGAGCCTTGCCCTGGCGGCGGGGCTTCTCGCGGGCTGCGGCGGCGAGAGCGCGCCGGGCCTGAGCCTGCGCATCAGCATGGGCCCCGAGAGCGGGAGCTACGACCCCGTCCGGGTCAGCTCGGCGGAGGCCGAGACCGTCCTCGTCCATCTCTACGAAAACCTCCTGCGCCTGACGCCGGACGGCTCCGGCGGCACCACCCTGGCCACGGGTGTCGCCAAGAAGTACGACGTGGAGGAGAACTACGACGGCACCGTCACCTACACCTTCCACCTGCGCTCGGCCCAGTGGTCGGACGGGCGGGACGTGACGGCGGAGGACTTCGCCTACGCCTGGCGCCGCCTGGCGGATCCCGCCACCAACTCCCCCAGCGCGGCCCTGCTCTCCGCCGTGGCGGGCTATGACGAGGTGCGCAGCACCGGCGAGACGGACAAGCTCCAGGTCGCGGCGGCGGACGAGCGCACCTTCACTGTGACGCTGATGGGCAAGTGCGACTGGTTTTTGGAGGATGTCTGTACGGATCCCGCCACCATGCCCCTGCGCCAGGATGTGGTGCAGCGGCTGAAGGAGGCCGCCATCGAGAGCAACCGCCAGGCGGAGGAGCGGGGCGAGACCGGCACCGCCGGCTGGAGCTCCGATCCTGCGAAGCTTGTGACCAACGGCCCCTACACCGTGACGGAACACGGGGAGGGGGAGCTGCTCCTGACCCGCAGCGCAACCTACGTGGGCGGCGTCCAGGGCCCGGAGGAGCTGCGCTTCCTCTTCCACGACACGGCGGAGGACGCCTGGGCAGCCTACGACGCCGGGGAGGCGGACTTCGCCGCCCCGCTGCCCCGGGCCCAGACGGAGGAGCTGGCCGAGCGGGACTGGGCCGCCGTGGCCCGTCTCAGCACCACGGCGCTGCTCTTCCAGACCCAGGGTGAGAACTTCGGCGACGCCATGGCCCGCCGGGCCTTCTCCCTGGCCATCGACCGGGAGGAGCTCAGCACCCTGACGGATTCCGTCACCCGCCCCGCCGGGGGCTTGGTGCCCTACGGCGTGCCGGATGAGAACGGCGAGGACTTCCGCACCCAGGGCGGCAGCCTCCTCAGCGGGGAGAGCTATGAGGAGAACCTCCGGCAGGCCAGATCCCTGCTGGAGGAGAGCAGCTACGCCTCCACCGCCGCCCTCCGCCTGGTCTACGAGAACACGGCGGAAAACCAGGCCCTGGCGGAAGCCCTGCGCCGCATGTGGACGAAGGCACTGCGCGTCCGGGTGGAGCTCCTGCCCCAGGACGACGAGACCCTCCGCGAGACCCTCCGCTCCGGGGACTATGACCTGGCTCTGGCGGAGCTCCGGGGCAACGCCCGGGACGCCGAGAGCTTCCTGGCCCGCTGGCGCAGCGACAGCGCCGACAACGTGGTGGGCTACGAGAACGGCGCCTACGACACCCTGCTGAAGGTCATCCGCTCCGCCTCCGACGAGAAGGCCCGCCAGGGCTGCCTCCACGACGCGGAGGCCCTGCTGCTGGATAGCTGCCCGGTGGCCCCCCTGCTCTTCTCCGCCTCCGCCTGGGAGGCCCGGGAGGGCCTTGTGGGCGTCCTGCGGGACGGCCGGGGCTTCTTCCTCTTCACCTCCGCGGCGGAGAGCAGCGGCGCATAACGTTACCATTTCCGGCG
>CAKTSC010000323.1 GCA_934597465.1 uncultured Dysosmobacter sp. | reverse complement strand
TGCAACATCGTCTGCCTCACCGGCAGCGAGATGGAGGCCAAGCTCTCCGGCTACCTCCAGGTGCTCTTTGACGCCGATCCCGCCTCCGTGGGCGGCGCGGCGCCGGGGGACGACTTCTACTACGGCGCGTAACGACGGCCCCCGCTGACCGGGGGATACACTCTGGGCCCCGCGGCGATCCCGGCGCGGGGCCCTTTTTTCGGAAGGGAGGGGAGGAAGCGTGAAAGGAAAGCTCTGGCCGGTGCTGTTCTGGCTGCTGCTCTGGCAGGGGGCCAGCATGGCCCTGGGGCAGCCGCTGCTGCTGCCCTCCCCCCTGCGGGTGCTGGCGTGCCTGGGGGGCCTTCTCCGGACGGGGGGGTACTGGGCGGCCCTGGGCCTCTCCGCCGGGCGGATTTTGGGCGGGTTTCTCACGGCCTCGGCGCTGGCGGCGGGCCTCGCGGGTCTCTCGGCCCGCTTCCCCCCGGCGCGGGCGCTGCTCTCTCCCGCCGTCGCGGCCATCAAGGCCGTGCCGGTGGCGTCCTTCATCATCCTGGTCTACCTGTGGCTGCCGGGGCGGTGGCTCACGACCTTCATCTCCGCCCTGATGGTCTTCCCGCCGGTCTATCTGAACCTTCTGGAGGGTCTTGCCCGGCGCGACCGGCAGCTTGCCGAGATGGCCCGGGTCTTCCGGGTGCCCTGGGGCCGGAGATTCCGGCAGCTGGATCTGCCGCAGCTCCTCCCCTACCTCCGCTCCGCCGTGAGCCTGGGGCTGGGCCTCTGCTGGAAGGCGGGGGTGGCCGCCGAGGTCATCGGCGTGGTACGGGGCTCCCTGGGGGAGCGGCTCTACGAGAGCAAGATCTACTTCGAGATGCCGGAGCTCTTCGCGTGGACGGTGAGCATCGTGGGCCTCTCGGCGCTCTTTGAGAAACTGGCCATGGCGGGGCTTGACCGCCTGGGAAGAAAGGCGGGCGGGCCATGGAACTGACGGTGGAAAACCTCACGAAGCACTACGGCGGCCAGCCGGTGCTGCAGGGCGTCAGCTTCACCCTGGGGGAGGGCGTCACCTGCCTGATGGCCCCCTCCGGCGCCGGGAAGACCACCCTCCTGCGGATCCTGCTGGGGCTGGAGAAGGCCGACGGCGGGCGCGTCACGGGCCTTGCCGGGCGGCGGATCAGCGCCGTCTTCCAGGAAGACCGCCTGCTGCCGGGGATGGACGCGGAGGGAAACCTGCGCTTCGTCCTGGGGACAGCCTGGGACGAGGGGCGGGCGGCGGCGCTCCTGGGGGAGCTGGGCCTTGCCGCCGTGGGGGAGAAGCCCGTCCGGGACTACTCCGGCGGCATGCAGCGGCGGCTGGCCCTGGCCCGGGCGCTGCTGATCCCCTTTGACCTTCTGCTGCTGGACGAGCCCTTTGCGGGCCTCGACCGGGACAACCGTGACCGGGCGGCAAACTGCGTCCGGCGGCACGGTGCGGGCCGCACGGTGCTGGCCGTGACCCATGACGAGCGGGACGCCGCCGCCCTGGGGGCGGAGATCCTGCGGCTGTGAAGCTTTCCGTCTTGCGCCCGGGGCACTTTTCCGCTATACTACCCTCGATCGACAAGGGCAAACGCGCTTTCCAGCGGCCCTGATAGGCGCTGAGCTTACGTCTCAGTCCTAGGCGGGCGTCAGCCCGCCGTCGTCCTCTTCCTCGTCAGCCCCCATCATTGCTTGCCGGAAAGTCCTTCGGAGTTTTTCGGGAGCGGAAACGGAGGAAAAGCGAGGTGACGCAAGCCGCCGGGCTGACGCCCGGCAATGAGGAAGACGAAGCTGGATGTCGTTTCAGCCCCGAAAAACCGTGTCTGCCCTTGTCAATCGAGGGTATCTCCGGTAAATTTCGCCGCCCCGGCGGCGCATCCGATGCAAGGAGGACAAACGCTATGACTGACAGCATCCGCTACGTCGGCGTCAACGACCACGACGTCGATCTCTTCGAGGGCCAGTACGCCGTTCCCAACGGCATGGCCTACAATTCCTACGTGATCCTGGACGAGAAGGTGGCCATTCTGGACACCGTGGATCACCACAAGTGCGCGGAGTACCTGGAGAATCTGGAGGCCGCCCTGGCGGGTCGGAAGCCGGATTACCTCGTCATCCACCACATCGAGCCCGACCACGCCTCCAGCGTCCGGGAGGTGGTGGAACGCTGGCCGGAGGTGCGGCTCGTGGGTGGGCCCAAGACCTTCCCGCTCCTTGCCCAGTACTTCCCGGAGCTGGACTTCTCCTCCGCCCTCACGGTGAAGGAGGGGGACGAGCTCTCCCTGGGCAG
>CAKTSC010000322.1 GCA_934597465.1 uncultured Dysosmobacter sp. | reverse complement strand
CCTTGGAGTACATGGCCACCGTGTTGAGCCCCAGGTCGTAGCAGGCCCGGAAGATGCGGATGGCGATCTCGCCCCGGTTGGCGGCGAGGACTTTTTGGAAGTGTCGTTCAGGCACAGGCAGTCCCTCTTTTCTTGGCAGAATAACCGGCTGACCGTTGCGCAGAGTTGCGCAACGGTCATAAAATTTCCGAAAAACCGAAGTCGGTTCCTGACCATATTATAAGAGAGTGCCCGGAAAAGTACAAGGGGAAAGGGCTTTCTTCCCATTTTTCATGAAAAACCCCGAGGAAAAGGTGCACCCTTCCGCCGCCTTCTGTGGAAAGAAACAAGGCGGTTTCCCCGGGACGGACGCTCCGCCGCCTCCGTGTGCGCGGCGGAAGACCGCGCAGAAAAGACGCCCGCCGGGCAAAGGCTCCGGCGGGCGGGGAGGAGCGCGGCGGGGGCGGAGCCTCCGCCGCGAAGAGGAGGCGGTTCACTTCCCGAAGTGGAAGAGTCCCTTCTTCTCATAGGGCTTGCAGGCGTAGCCCTTCATCTCATAGCCGGTGGGCTCGATGGCCGCCCGGCAGGCGTCCTCGCTGATGGCCTCCTCGGCGAGGATCACCGTCTCCCCCCTGCTGTGGGAGGATGTGACCTTCTTCACCGGCAGGGCCTTGCGGACGGCGTCGTTGATGTGGCTCTCGCACATGCCGCACATCATGCCGTCGATCTTCAGATCGATCTCATACATGGAAATGACCTCCTTGCAGCTGCCCCCTCCATGGGGGTTAGCAAAAACTAACTGATGGTTCCGAAGCATGCCGCCCCGCGGGGCGGCATGCGTTGCCGGTCTCCCGGCTCCCTGCCATCAATCTAGTACAACGGTAGGGAAATGTCAAGAGGCAGACGGCCGGTTTCTCCGGAAAAAAACGACCGCGCGGCGGCTCTCAGCCCCACAGGGCCGAGAGGGTGGGGATCACCTGCTTCTTCCGGCTCATGACCTTGGGCAGGAAGACGCAGTTGTCCTGGCCCTTCAGGTTGAAGGCCTGGCGGATGGTGTCCTCGTCCCCCACGAAGAGGAGCTGGGAACCGTCCAGCAGCACGTCGGTGATCATGAGCACCACGGTGTTGAAGCCGTGCTCCTGCCGGATATCCCGCATGGCGGAGAGGAACTCCTCCTTCCGCCGCAGCATCTTTTCGGAGTCCATGCAGGTGATCTGGCTCACCGCCAGGTCGTGGCCCGCGATGTGGAACTCCTTGTAGTCCGCCCGCAGCAGCTCCTCCACGCTCTTGCTGCCGCCCCGGTCGCCGGAGAAGATCATCTGCCCCAGGGCGTCCAGGGAGACGTTGCCGATCCGGGCCATCCGGTTGGCAACGTCGATGTCCCGCTGGGTGCAGGTGGGGGACTTGAACATCACGGTGTCCGAGAGGATGGCGGCGGCCATGAGCCCCGCCATCTTGGCGGACGGCATCAGCCCCTTCTCCTGGTACATGGAGGCCACGATGGTGGTGGTGCTGCCCACGGGCTCGTTGCGGACGTAGACGGGGTTCTTGGTCTGGATGTCCGCCAGCCGGTGGTGATCCACGATCTCCAGGATCTCCGCCTGGTCAAGGCCCGTCACGGACTGGGCCCGCTCGTTGTGATCCACCAGCACCACCTGCTTGCGCCGGGGGCGCAGCAGGTGGTAGCGGCCCAGCGTCCCCACCACGTGCTCGTTCTCATCCAGGATGGGGTAGGCCCGGAAGCGGCTCTCCAGCACGGTGTTGCGCACATCGTCGATGTAGTCGTCCAGGTGGAAGCACACCAGCTCCTGGCTCTTGCAGATGCTGCCGATGGGCAGGGCGTGGCAGATGAGCCGCACCGCCCGATAGGGGTCGAGAGGTGTGGAGATGAGGCAGCTCCGGCTCTCTATGGTGAGAAGCTCGGGGGAGACCTCCGCCTGGCAGACGATGATGCAGCAGACGCCGATCTCCAGAGCCCTTCGGATCATGTCCGGCTGGTCGCCGCAGACCACGATGCTGTCCGGCCGGGAGAAGGTGAGGTTGGCGCAGCCCGCCGGCAGGGCAATGGTGATCTCGCCGGAGATCTCGTCGGTGCTCTCGCCCCCGGCGTTGAGGATCCGCCCCTCCAGCACGGAGAGGAGGTTGTAGACCGGGATGTGGTGGACGTAGGGCTCCTGCACGGAGGAGACATCAAAGTTGGCCACGTCCCCGGCGGAGAGCATCCCGTAGAGGGTGCCGTCCTCGTTGGCCACCGGCATGACGGAGATCTTCTGGGCCTGCATCGTCGTCCAGGCCCGGCGGATGGT
>CAKTSC010000321.1 GCA_934597465.1 uncultured Dysosmobacter sp. | reverse complement strand
GCCCACGCCCATGTCGCCGGCGGGCACGTCCACATCGGGCCCGATGTAGCGGTAGAGGGCGGTCATGAAGCTCTGGCAGAAGCGCATGACCTCGGCGTCGGACTTGCCGGCGGGGTCAAAGTCGCTGCCGCCCTTGGCACCGCCGATGGGAAGGCCCGTGAGGCTGTTCTTGAAGGTCTGCTCAAAGCCCAGGAACTTGATGATGCCGGGATAGACGTTCTTCTGGAAGCGCAGGCCGCCCTTGTAGGGGCCGATGGCGCCGTTGAACTGGCAGCGCCAGCCGGTGTTGGTGTGGTACTTCCCTTCGTCATCCTGCCAGACCACCCGGAAGGTGAACATCCGGTCGGGCTCCACCATCCGGCTGAGGAGGTCGGCCTTCTCATACTCGGGGTGCTTCTCGATGACGGGCTCCAGGGAGGAGAAAACTTCCTCCACCGTCTGCACGAACTCGGGTTCGTTGGCATACTTGGTCTTCACATGCTCGATGACGCTGGCAAGATAGGCATTCATGGCAGGTATCCTCCATTTGTTCCGCCGATCTCGGCGGTTTTTTGTGCAGATACGACAAAAAACTCTGCGTAGGGACTACCTGTACCTTAACATACCCGGCGGGGGATAGCAAGTAGAATTTTTCGATGGCGCGCATCCTCCGCCGCGGGGCACCGGGACGGGGCCGTCCTTTGGGCAGGCGGGCGGGATTGCCCAGAGGAAAAATGCGCCGTTCCATTGACTTTTCCCGGGAAAACGGTATAATATGGTCAAAAGCGCTGCCTGCAGCGCGACTTTTGGCTGCAATTTGAGGAGGCAATTCTATGCATTACTCCATGAACGTGGCGGGGCTGGAGCGTCAGCTCCCCATCTGCAAGGTCACAGATCAGCTGTATATCGGCGCTTTCATTATGTTCGGCGACGCGGAGCTCACCGTGGCATGTGCCCGGGAGCTTTTGAAGCTGGCGGAGCCCGGCAGCTATGACTACATGCTGACGGCGGAGGCCAAGAGCATCCCCCTGATCCATGAGATGGCCCGGCAGTCCGGTGCCGCCAAGTATTTCATCGCCCGCAAGGGCCCCAAGGTCTATATGCCGGATCCCATCCGGGTGGCGGACAAGTCCATCACCACCGAGGCCCAGCAGTACCTCTACCTGGGCCGGGATGACGCCGACATCATCCGCGGCAAGCGGATCCTGCTGGTGGACGACGTAATCTCCACCGGCGGCTCCCTCCGTGCCATGGAGGAGCTGGTGGCCGCCGCCGGCGGCACCGTGACGGGCCGCATGGCCGTGCTGGCCGAGGGCGGCGCGGCAGACCGGAAGGACATCAAGTTCTTGGGCAAGCTCCCGGTCTTCAACGCCGACGGCACCGTGAAGTAAGGAAACTGTGAGAGCGCCCGCGCCGCCGGAGAGCGGCGCGGGCGCTTTTCCCTGCGTTCGGGGGCTTTCCCCTTGTAATCCCCGGGGGAACATGGTAAAATGTCGGCGTTTCGGGGCCGCGGGCCTCGGCGGAGCTTTGCCCGGAAGCGGGAGGAAGGAGGAAGCGCGATGGCATGGCGGTGGCGAAAAGGAAAGGGCATCCGCCCGCCGGAGAACGGCTTCCTCCGGGGCTGCTGGTTGATGGTGAACCGGTATCTGGGACACAACGTGCCCATCCAGGCGGCGGCATTGGCCTTCTACCTCCTTTTCATGATCTTCCCCCTGACCATCTTTTTCAGCGCCCTTCTGGGCCTGCTGCACCTGGATGTGACGGGGCTCACCCACGCCGCCGGGGAGTTTCTGCCCAGCGAGGTGGTGGAGCTTCTGGGGATGTACCTTCAGTATGTAACGGATAACCCCAGCCTCAAGCTGCTGCTCTTCGGGCTCTTCTTCTCCATCTACTTCCCCATGCGGGCCACCAATACCCTGATGCGGGCGGTGCGGACGGCCTACCGTCTGGGGCCCCCCAAGGCGCCCATCCGGCATCTGCTGAAATCCCTGCTCTACACGGTGATGCTCATCGTCACCATCGTGCTGACGCTGGTCTTGGTCAGCGTGGGCGAGGCGGCGTTGGACTACGCCATCGACCATTTCGGGCTGCCGGTCTACATGGCCTCCCTCTGGCAGCGGCTCCGTTTCCCGGTGATGGGACTTGTGATGTACTTCGCCCTCTACTTCCTCTACGCCCTGCCACAGGATACCCGCCTCCGGGCCCGGGATCTCTATCCCGGGGTGCTGGCGGCGCTGCTGGGGTGGATGGTGACGGCGTACCTCTTCTCCTGGTATGTGGAGAACTTCGCGTCGTACTCCCTCTTCTAC
>CAKTSC010000320.1 GCA_934597465.1 uncultured Dysosmobacter sp. | reverse complement strand
TTGTGCTCGATGACGATGACGCTGTTCCCGGCGTCCACCAGCCGCTGCAAAACCTCCAGCAGCCGCTTCACGTCGTCGGAGTGAAGCCCCGTGGTGGGCTCGTCCAGGATATAGACGGTCTTCCCCGTAGCGATCTTGGAGAGCTCCGTTGCCAGCTTCACCCGCTGGGCCTCGCCGCCGGAGAGCTCCGTGGAGGACTGCCCCAGCTTCACGTAGCCCAGGCCCACGTCGCAGAGGGTCTGGATGCGGTTCGCGATCTTGGGGATGGGGCGGAAGAACTCCGCCGCCTGCTCCGCCGTCATGTCCAGCACGTCCGCGATGGTCTTGCCCTTATACCGGATCTCCAGGGTCTCCCGGTTGTAGCGGCTGCCGTGGCAGACCTCGCAGGGGACGAAGATGTCCGGCAGAAAGTGCATCTCGATCTTGAGAAGGCCGTCGCCGGAGCAGGCCTCGCAGCGGCCGCCCCGGGTGTTGAAGCTGAAGCGTCCGGGGCCGTAGCCCCGGCTCTTGGCCTCCTGGGTCTGGGCGAAGAGGTTCCGGATGTCGTCAAAGACCCCGGTATACGTCGCCGGGTTGGACCGGGGCGTCCGGCCGATGGGGCTCTGGTCGATGTTCACCACCTTGTCCAAAAACTCCATGCCGTCGATGCCGCCGCACTTGCCGGGGCGGGTCTTCATGCGGTTCAGCTCCGCCCCCAGGGTCTTGAAGAGGATTTCATTCACCAAAGACGACTTCCCGCTGCCGGAGACCCCCGTCACCACGGTGAAAGTCCCCAGGGGGAAGGAGACGTCGATGTTCTTGAGGTTATTCTCCCGGGCCCCCCGGACGGTGAGAAACTTCCCGTTCCCGCGCCGCCGCCGGGCAGGCACCTCGATGCGCCTGCGCCCGCTGAGATACTGCCCCGTGAGGGACTTAGGATCCGCCATGACCTCCTCCGGCGTCCCGGCGGAGACCACCTCTCCCCCGTGGACGCCCGCCCCGGGGCCGATGTCGATGAGGTAGTCGGCGGCGCGCATGGTGTCCTCATCGTGCTCGACCACGATGAGGGTATTCCCCAGATCCCGGAGCTTCCGGAGGGTCGCCAGCAGCTTATCGTTGTCCCGCTGGTGAAGTCCGATAGAGGGCTCGTCCAGGATATAGAGCACCCCCATGAGGGAGGAGCCGATCTGGGTCGCCAGGCGGATGCGCTGGCTCTCGCCGCCGGAGAGGGTGGCCGCCGACCGGGCCAGGGTCAGGTAGCTGAGGCCCACGGACTGGAGGAAGCCCAGCCGCGCCCGGATCTCCTTTAAGATCCGGGCAGCAATGAGCATCTGCTGCTCCGTGAGGGTCAGATGCTCCACAAAGGAGAGCTCCTCCGTGACGCTGCGCTCCGTGAAGGTGTAGATATCCTCCCCGCCCACGGTGACGGCCAGGGACTCCTTCCGGAGCCTGCGGCCCTGGCAGGCCGGGCAGGGGCACTCGCTCATGCAGTCCTCCAGCTCCTTCTTGCTGGCGTCGGACTGGGTCTCGGTGTAGCGGCGCTCCAGGTTGTTGCAGATGCCCTCGAAGGCCTGGTAAAGAACGCCCTTCCCCCGGGGCTGGTCATAGTGGAGCTCCAGCTTCTCCCCCTTGGTGCCGTAGAGGATGATGTCCTTCACCTGGTCGGAGAGCTCCTGCCAGGGGGTGTCCAGGGAGAAGCGGTACTTCTGGGACAGGGCCTCGAAGTACATCCGGGAGATACCATCCGAACGGATGGAGTTCCAGCCCATGGCCTGGATGGCCCCGCCCAGGATGGACTTCGTCTTATCCGGGACGACCCGGTCGGGATCCACCCGCTTCTGGCTGCCGAGGCCCATGCAGGTGGGGCAGGCGCCGAAGGGGTTGTTAAAGGAGAACATCCGGGGCGTCAGCTCCTCCAGGGAGATGCCGCAGTCCTCGCAGGCGTAGTTCTGGGAGAAGGAGAGATCCTTCTCCTCCCGCAGAAGGTTCACCACCACGAGGCCCCCGGTGAGGTTGGAGGCCGTCTCCACGCTGTCCGTCAGCCGGGAGCGGATGTCCGGCCGGACGATGAGCCGGTCTACGACGATCTCGATGGAGTGCTTCTTGTTCTTCTCCAGGGAGATCTCCTCCTCCAGCTCGTAGAGGTTCCCGTCCACCCGCACCCGGGAGTAGCCGGAACGCCGCGCGTCCTCGAAGACCTTGGCGTGCTCGCCCTTCTTCCCCCGGATGAGGGGGGCCATCACCTGGATGCGGGTCCCCTCCGGCAGGGCCATCACCTGGTCGATGATCTGGTCGATGGTCTGCTGGTG
>CAKTSC010000319.1 GCA_934597465.1 uncultured Dysosmobacter sp. | reverse complement strand
ATCGAAGAGTGCGCCTTCGCCGTCTCCACCAACGAGGCCCGTCCCGTCCACACCGGTGCCCTCTTTGAGATCGGCGGCGGGCGCCTGACCATGGTGGCGGTGGACGGCTTCCGTCTGGCCGTCCGGCGGGAGGGCATCGAGAAGGCCAGCGGCGAGTTCTCCTTCGTGGCCCCGGGCAGCGCCCTCAACGAGATGAAGAGCATCTGCGGCGACACGGAGGATCCCGTCACCGTGATGCTGGGCAAGCGGCACATCCTCTTTGAGGTGGGCGGCACCCAGCTGATCTGCCGGCGGCTGGAGGGCGAGTTCCTGGATTACCGGAACGCCATCCCCCGGAAGAATCCCATCGCCGTCACGGCGGAGACCCGGGCTCTCATCAACTCCATCGACCGGGTCAGCGTGGTGATCTCCGACAAGCTGAAAAGCCCCGTCCGCTGCCGCTTTGAGGACGGGCGGGTGCTGCTCTCCGCCCGCACCGGCAACGGCGAGGCCAAGGATGTCTGCCCCATCGCCGGGGACGGCGGGGAGCTGGAGATCGGCTTCAATAACCGCTACCTCATGGACGCACTGAAGTACGCCCCGGCGGATACCGTGTCCATCGAGCTCAATACCGGGGTGTCCCCCGCCGTCATCGTCCCCACGGACGGGAGCGACAAGTTCCTTTACATGGTGCTGCCGGTGCGCCTGAAGTCCGCGGAGTGATGGGGAAAGGCCCCTTTTACCGGCTGATGGCGAAGGTTTTCCTGACGGTCGGCGGCCTGCTGGCGGGGTTTCTCCTCATCTACATGAATGCCACGGTGGAGATCCCCCTGCGGTGGCAGAGGCATCCCAATGCCTACAGCATTGAGATTCTTCTTTATTCTATCCTGACGTTGGCGCGGCGGGAGCCGGTGGGGTTGGTGCTGCTTGTTGTCACGCTTGTGCTTTTGATCCTTGGGGGAGTTTTTTATAAGATCAGTAAGGACTGGTCTTGATCCGGTTGGGAGCCGGATCCTCTCCGTAGAGGGTGGCGTCCCCGACGCCCCATTGATGGCCGGTTGAGCAACCGGAGGTGCAGGGGATGTCCGGCGGCACGCAGGACTTCCGGTGCTCGCGTAGGGGCGGGGTTCTGTCCCCGCCCGTGGATCGGATCTGCTGGCACTTTCGCAAACTGTGAAGCCTACCTCTATATGATCGCAGAAACTCTGTTCTTCGCATGACCTGTCCCGGGCGGCCACATAGGGCCGCCCCTACAAGGTGTTGACAGCTTCCAGTAACTGACCGACCAGTTCCGCGCGGCAGCCCCCACCCGGGGCGGGACGGAGCCCGCCCCCTACGCTTCTGACTAGAGCGCTGTACTGCCGGGACGATGTACCGAAGGGATGGCTTCCGCCGATTGAATTTTTTTCGAATTTGAGAAGTCAGTCATGGGCATCGGGCCCTTAGGAAAGAACCGCCCGGAAGGGTGGATCGAAGGAAAGGAGCGCCTATGAACGGAAAAATCCGCAAGTATCTGCCCCTCCTGGGCATCGTCGCGGTCCTGGTCCTCTGGGGCCTCTGGTACAGCCGCCCGGTGGGCGTCGGGACCCTCTTCCCCGATTTTGACCCGGACAGCGTGGAGGTGATCGTCACGGACTACGCCGTGGGAGACCGGACGGCAAGCTATTCCAAGGGCACACCGGAGTATGACGCTGTCCTCTCCGAGGTCCGGGGTCTTCGGTTCCGCCGCTCGGTGTGGAATCCCATCCGGCAGATCCTGCCGGATCAGGGAATCCGCAAGCACTCGTGCGAACCCGACTGTAAAAGAATCCATTTCTATTTTACCCAGGATGACGGGGAGGAGAACCACGCGACCTATGTGCTGCAGTTCTTCCTCAATGAGTGGTTCTACTGCACCGCCAGCGGCAACGGAAAGTGGCTTCACCTGGGAATGACTGACAGCAAGGCGGTGGGGATGGAGATGGCCCAGCGGTATCTGGACCAGATCCCGGAGTGATGACTGATTGTAGTATCTAAGCAATATTATACAGATAGTGTTCACAAAATGGGGGAACCCAGGGGAAAAACGGGGGAAAATTTCCGAATTTCCCTGGCAGTTTTCCCAGGAAACCACAGAAACTTTGTACGCAAACGTGCAAAAAAACCCCTTGTGCTTGCCAGCTTTTAGGGGATACTTTTTCCTGAAAACTGGTTATCTTCCGAGGGAGGGGCATGCCCCCTCCCCGGAGCATCAAGAAGGAGTCCCCATGAAAACCATCACCATTACGACCGAGTTCATCAAGCTCCAGGACCTCCTGAAATTGGCAGGCGCGGTGGAGAC
>CAKTSC010000318.1 GCA_934597465.1 uncultured Dysosmobacter sp. | reverse complement strand
CGGCGCTGTACTCCTCCGCCTTGGCCTGGGCGGAGACGGTCTGGGTGATGCCGTAGCGGATGAGCTCCGGCACCATGACGGGGGGCGTGTGCCCCAGGATGAGGATGGGCATGGAGACGCCCTTCCCCCGGAGCTCCCGGGCCTCGTCCAGGCTGGAGACGGCCAGGTAATCTGCCCCCAGCTCCTCCAGCTTCCGGGCGGTCTGCACCGCCCCGTGGCCGTAGGCGTCCGCCTTCACCACGCCGAGATATCTGACATTAGGACCGGTCTTCTCCCGGGCCACCCGGTAATTGTGGGCCAGGGCGTCCAGGTCGATCTCCGCCCAAGTCCTTCGTAAAATTCTATCCTCCATGGAGGGTCGTCACCTTTCCCCGCGCCCGTTCCCTGGGCGCTTCTCTCTGCCGCCGGATGCCCCGGCGTCAGTCCGTATTCTCCGGTATTGTATCACAGGTTTCCGCAAAGGTAAAGTCCGTAAACGCCGCCTTCAGAAGGACTTCCCCCTCCACGGCGATCTCACCGTAGACCGGGGCGCCGTCCCCCTCCCGGAGGTAGAGGGTGGAGACGATCTTTCCTCCCTCCGCCCCCGTCCGGTCGAGCTCCAGCCGCAGGCAGGGCTCGCCCTCCACTTCCTCCCGGCTCTCGGCGAGGAGCCAGCCCTCCCGGAGGGCCGCCATCAGCTCCGGCAGGCACTGCATGGGGGAGAGCTTCTCCCCGCTGAGCGTCCCGGCTCCCAGGCAGAGATCCCGGTAGCGGAGATGCAGCTCCTCCCCCTCCAGTTCCGCCGTGACCCCCGCCGCCGTCTCCGGGGCCAGCACCTCCACCGTGGTGGTGCCCTCCGGGTCATAGCGGCAGCGCAGGGTGAAGTCCTCCACCGTGCCGTCCTCCCCGCCGCAGCGGATCTCCGCCGTCATCTCGCACCCCGCCATGTCCCGGTAGGGCCGCAGGGCCGCCTCCGCCGCGTCCTCTTCCCCCGCGCCGCAGCCTGCCAGCAGCAGGCACAGGGCCATCATCGGTACGCACGTTCCCTTGCGCACCCAATTCCTCCTTTTTACTCCGTCAGCTCCCGGAAGGCCAGGGGCAGGCAGCTCAAAAGATCCTCCGGCGTCATGGCGTACTCCGTCCAGGCCGCCGCGGCCAGATCCCCCGCCCGGCCGTGGAGCCAGTTCCCCAAAGCCGCCGCCCGGGTAGGACTGGCCCCCTGGGCAAGAAGCGCCGCGATGAGCCCCGTCAGCACATCCCCGCTGCCGCCCTTGGCCATGCCGCAGTTGCCGGTGGAGTTCTCCAGCACCGTGCCCCAGGGCGTGGCCGTGAGGCTCCGGTGGCCCTTCAAAACCAGCCAGCACCCGTGGGCCAGGGCAAAGTCCCGGGCCGCCCGCACCCTTCCGCCGGAGAGATCCCCGATCCGGGCGAACTCCCCCTCATGGGGCGTCAGCACCGTGACCCGTCCCCGCCTTCCGTCCAGGATATCTATATGCCCCGCCAGGGCGTTGATGCCATCGGCATCCAGCACCACGCTCTTCCCGGTCTCCGCGAGCAGCCGCCGGACGAGCTCCGCCGTCTCCGCACGCCGCCCCAGGCCCGGGCCCAGGGCCAGCACATCGCAGCGGGAGAGTTTTTCCCGGATGCCCTCCAGGGCCCCCAGGGCCAGCCCCCCGTCCTTCGCCGCCAGGGGGAAGGGCATGGCGGAGGTGCACTTCACCGCCTCCACGGGCCAGATGTCCTCCGGCACCCCCAGGTGGACGAGGCCGCAGCCGCCCCGGACGGCCCCCTCCGCCGTGAGCCAGGCGGCCCCGGTGTAGCCGGCGCTCCCCGCCAGCGCCAAGACCTCGCCGAAGCTGCCCTTGTGGCCCTCCGGGTCGCGCTTCGGCAGCGCCTCCCGGGCGTAGTCCCTTTCCACGATCCATTCCATGGCGGATCCTCCCTTCCCGGCCCCGGGCCGGATGATCTTCTCCCCCCATTATACCCGCTCCCGCCCCCCGCCGCAAGGCCGCGTCCGGGGGGAAACTTGCATTTTCCGCCGAACCGTGCTACAATGCCCCCGGCTTTCCGGCCTGGGGCCGGAAAAACTCAGGTGGCACGCTTCCCAGCTTTTTCCTCTCATCTTTCCAGGATTTAATACTTTTTTAAGATTTCCGCCCGGTCTTTTCCCGCCGAGAACCTTGCCCCCGGCCCAAAAACGCGGTATAATACGGCGTTGGTCTTCCTGACCGGCGCGCCCATCCCAAAGAAACGGCGGCCTCCGCCGCCCCCGCCTCCGGCGGGAGAAAGAAGGACAGTTATGGCTGAAAGACGCTTCGGCGACCGC
>CAKTSC010000317.1 GCA_934597465.1 uncultured Dysosmobacter sp. | reverse complement strand
CAGTACTGGTCCAAGCAGAAGGTCTTCACTCCCCTGATCTTCGTGATCTGCATGGCCATCGAGTACATCCCCATGCCCTCCTGGTTCAAGTTCCCCAGCGCCATCATCATCAGCCTGATCCTGGGCTATGTCTTCTATCAGATGAGAAAGAAGAAGGCCGCCGAGGCCTGAGTCATCCATCGACCGCAGTCTTCCCCGCGGGAGACCGTGCCCCAGCGGTACGGTCTCCCTTCCAAAAAATCACGGTGTACGCCCTCCGCCCTTTCCGGCGGGGGCGGGGAAAGGAGCAGCGCAGGTGAAACAGTCCAGCATCCGTCTTTTCGCCTTCCGTCCGGAGGATTACCGGGCCATGGAGGCATACCTCCAGCAGCAGGCAGACCAGGGCTGGAAGCTGCGCTGGTGCCGCGGTATCCTGGCGGGCTTCGCCCCCCGGGAGGAGGAGACCCTGCGCTACGCCGTGGATCCCCACGCCGCCACCGGCCTCTCCTACCTGCGCCGCTATCCCAAGGCACGCCTGAAGGAGCGGATGAAGGAGGGCTGGTTCAGCGCCGGAAACTCCCGGGGCTGCCAGATCCTCTGCACGGCGGATGAGACCCTTCCCCACCCGGTCACGGAGAAGGAAGAAGTTCTCCGTCCTCTGATCCGCAATACCTGCCGCCTGGGCTCCATGCTGTGGGTGCTGGCGCTGCTGGCCCTGGCCTGGTTCCTTTCCACCAAGAAGGCCGTGGTCTACACGGTGCTCCTCACGAACCTCTACCTCGTGGTGGGGCTGCTGGCCGCTTTCCTGGTGGGTTACCATGCGGTGAACGCCATCCTTCTGAGTCAAAAGGACACCCCGCCCCAGAACCCCCGGATCTGCCGGAGATACCTGGTTCACGCCGGAGGACTGCTCCTGATCCTGCTGGCCGCTGTGGCGCTGCTGGTGGGAGGACGGAACGATATGCTGCTCTACCTGGCCATGCCGGTCTTGATGGCGGCGGCCGGCCTCGCGCTGCTGCGGGCCCTCTCCGGTGACGGCCGGAACAAGCAGAAGCTCTTCCCCCTGGTCATCGTGCTGAGCGCGCTGATGTTTGGAATGATCCTCTTCGCCAACCGGCAGATGAGCACCGCGTCCCGGGCCTGGAACGTCCAGGAGCGGGAGGAACTGCTGGCCCGGGCGGATACCCTGCCGGTACTGCGCCTTGCGGACAGCGGCGACACGGCGGAGGCCAAGCAGGCTGTCCAGACCAACCGCTCCCTCCTTGGCAGCAACCTTCTCTACGCCGAGCAGGAGGGGGAAAACTACATCTTCACCAACTGCACCGTGATGCGCTCGGAACGCCTGGCCGGGCCCATCTTCGACTACCTCTACGACCAGGCACAGAAAGATTTCAACGAGACCTTTACAGAGTATTCCGAGAATGGCCGTGTCTACTACGTGCTGGAGAAGGCCAACAGCTGCCTCTTCCAGGACGGCGAGGCGGTGTACTTCTTCACCGCACCGTCCCCCCTCTCCTGGCGGGACGCCGCTGAGCTGCTGACACAGCGCCTGTCCGGAAGCCTCTGATCCCTTAACGGCGCTTTTCCGCCCGCCGGGCTCAGAAGCGCCGCCCCCACCGCAGTCCGCCGCGGGATCTGTGATCTGCGGTTTCCAACTCCTTCCTGCGGAAAGCCCACCCTGTATGATAGCAGGGTGGGCTTTTCGCGCTTCCTCCCCTTTCCCGTCATCCGGATCCGCCGCCGGACAAAAGACTCGCTTCAAACTTTTGAATAGCTGCCCATTCTGTATCCAGACTCTTCTCCACTTCTAAACGGTATTCGTCTTCCTGTAAATCCGGTGAAATTGTGTGTCGGCCCCGGTTCCAAATACGCTTCCAACGCCAATTCTGCTTCTTGTCGGGGCGCTTTAAGTATTTGCTGATTTCAGCACAGGCTTCCCGTTGCTGAGCTGTCATATTGTCACTGCATACGGTGAGAGTAATTTTGAAGTAGTTTTCACGTTTAACGATTTCATAGAAAGCAATATCGCTGGAATTCCACCCGCTGACAGGCTCTGCCGAAGGAGGGAGAAGTTTGCGGATCGTCTGTGTTGTGAATCGGGTATATGTGTTATTGGAGAATTGCGGGATAAATCAATTCATTATTTGCACATTTTCTTTGACACCAGTCATCGATGATGCCGCAGACCGCTATGCGCGACGTTTTGCAATTTTCAAAAATGATGTCCAACACATCTTTGTGCTTAGTGTAAATTTCTCTGCAAAGATTTTCGATATTCTTATCACCTTCTTATCACCTGTAATATGCTTCATAACCGCCTCCGTGTAGTGGTCCAACAGCA
>CAKTSC010000316.1 GCA_934597465.1 uncultured Dysosmobacter sp. | reverse complement strand
GACGGGGGTCTCGGGGGCGGCGGTTTCGATCTCACACATAGGGAACCTCCTGGAAAGAGGCCGTGGGCCTCGGAATGGTGACTAAAAAGTGATTATAGCACGGTTCGGAAGAATTGCAAAGGGGCTTAGCCCTTCAGGATGTCGGTGTTTCTAAACTGGATGGCTTCGGCCAGGTGGGGGGCCTGGATGCTGTCCGTGCCCTCCAGGTCGGCGATGGTGCGGGCCACCCGGAGGATGCGGTCGTGGCTGCGGGCGGTGAGGCCCATCCGGCGGAAGGCTCCCTCCATGAGCTTCTCCCCGGCAGCGTCCAGGGCGCAGAAGGCGGCGATCTGATCCGGGCGCATGGCGGCGTTGCAGAGGACGCCGGTGCCCGCGAAGCGGCTCGCCTGGATGGCCCGGGCGGCGTCCACCCGCCGCTTGATGGCGGAGGAGGGCTCGGGGGTCTCCTTCCGGCGCATGGCCTCATACTCCACGGAGGGGACGCTGACGTGAAGGTCGATCCGATCTAAGAGGGGGCCGGAGATCTTCTCCACGTACTTCTCCACCTCCCGGTCGGAGCAGTGGCACCTGCCGCTGGGGTGGCCCCGCCAGCCGCAGCGGCAGGGGTTCATGGCGCAGATGAGCTGGAAGCGGGCGGGGAGCTGCAGCGTTCCGGCGGCCCGGGCCACGGTGACGGTACCCTCCTCCAGGGGCTGGCGCATGGCCTCCAGCACGTCCCGGCGGAACTCCGGCAGCTCGTCCAGGAAGAGGACGCCGTTGTGGGCCAGGCTGATCTCCCCGGGGCGCATGAGAGGCCCGCCGCCGGAGAGGGCGGAGACGGAGGAGCTGTGGTGGGGGGAGCGGAAGGGGCGGCGGGTCAGGAGAGGGTGCGCCGCGTCCAGCAGGCCCGCGATCGACCAGACGGCGCTGCTCTCCAGGGCCTCCGGCCGGGTGAGCTCCGGCAGGATGGAGGGGAGGCGCCGGGCCAGCATGGACTTGCCCGCGCCGGGGGAGCCGATGAGGAGGACGTTGTGGCCCCCGGCGGCGGCGATCTCCAGGGCCCGCTTGGCGTTCTCCTGGCCCATGACATCCCGGAAGTCGGGCAGGGCCGAGAGATCCTCCCCCTCCGGCTGCCAGGCGGGGGCGGGAGAGAGGGGCGTCTCCCCCCGGAGGTGGGAGAGGAGCTCCGAGACATCCCTGGGGCCGTAGACCCTGAGGCCCTGGGCCAGGGTGGCCTCGGCGGCGTTCTCCGCCGGGACGTAGAGGGTGCGGATGCCCGCCGCCCGGGCGGCCAGGGCCATGGGCAGGACGCCCGTGACTCCCCGGAGGGTGCCGGTGAGGGAGAGCTCCCCCAGGAAGGCGGCATCCTCCGGCAGGGGCGGCAGGTCGCCGTTCGCCGCCAGGATGCTGAGAAGGATGGGCAGGTCGTAGACGGTGCCGGCCTTCTTGGTGCCCGCCGGGGCCAGGTTCACGGTGATGCGGCTGACGGGAAACCTGGCGCCGCAGTTTTTCACGGCGGCCCGCACCCGCTCCCGGGCCTCCCGGACGGCGGCGTCCGGCAGGCCCACGATGTCGAAGACCGGGAGTCCGCCGGAGAGGAAGCATTCGGCAAAGACCGGGTAGCCCTCCAGCCCGGAGAGGCCCAGGGAACGAACGGTGACGACCATAAACTGATCCCTCCTGACGAGAATCGTGATTCCGCTTTGGAATGATGGGTGAAAGTGTGCGGAATGGAAACATTTCCAGCCCGTGGCCGGGGGGCGCAAACGTTTGCGGCTGTTCCGGGATGTATGAAAAAGCGGAAGTTGACAGACCGGTAGAAAATTTGCCCCGATTTCAGTGCTATTTTACTACACTTTTCCGAGAAAAGCGAGGAGAAAGCCGAAAAAGCGCCGAAAAATCCGGAAATTTTTTGACGCTTCGGCACAAAACGGAATGGATTGAGAAAAAAGTCACAATTTCACCGTTTACAGCCGGGAAAACGGGTGATACAATACCATCGGTTGGCGAGAACGACCACGCTTTCCGGTGGCAAAGGGGGCATCCCCGGCGCCGCTTCCGGCCGGTGAGCGGGCCCGCTCCCGCCAGAGCCAGCGATCCCCGATCCACGGGCAGGACGGCGTTCCCCGGAAGGAAGGCCGGCGGCCCGTCCCGGCTTCCGGCGGGACGGCGCGGCAGGTGCGGGAACGTGCCCTTCCCCGCGGATCCCTCCGCGAAAAGAGAGGCAAAACCAAGCCGCCGCCTGGCGCGGTAGAAAAGAATCAGGAGGCATGTCATAATGGCAAGAGAATTCCATTCCATGGACGGCAACAACGCGGCAGCGTATGTCAGCTACGCGTTCACCGAAGTGGCGGG
>CAKTSC010000315.1 GCA_934597465.1 uncultured Dysosmobacter sp. | reverse complement strand
TCAAGAAAGCCTATCTCGGCGGCTGAGCCCTTCCCTTCCTTTGATCCCCTCAGATACCCTCTTTGAGATACCCTTTCATCCCGAAGACAGCGGGCCCCCGGCATTTGCCGGGGGCCCGCTGCCGTTTTCAGGGTGTCCGCGGCGGGCACTCCGCCCTGCGGAGTGGGTGCCGGGCAGGAAAATGATATGGGGATCGGGGTGCGGGCCGGCAATCCCTCAGTCACGGCCTGCGGGGACGAAGGACGGGGGGCGGGCGGCCACATAGGGCCGCCCCTACGGGGGGTTGAGGGGTGCGGGAACCAACGGAGTTATTCCTTGCGGCAGTCGGGCGGCGGGGAGGCGGATTGCCGCGTCGGCCCTGCGGGCCTCCTCGCAATGACAAAGGATAGGGGGAGAATTTCTGTTTTCCTATCATTCCGAGGAGTGGGACTACGTGGGAATCCGTTCCCCCGTTCCACGCCGAACCTGTCAGGGTCGTCGGAGACGCCGGCCCCTGCGGAGTACCTATGGGCGGCGGAGTCAGGTCAGAAGGTGGAGGCCGTAGAGGAGCAGGAGCTTCTCTGCCGTCAGGGGGAGCTCCTGGGGGTCGATGCCGCCGCCGGGGGCGGGGAGGCGGCGCTGAAGGCAGAGCACCGGCATTTCCCCCAGGCTGGAGAGGGTGAGGGTATCCCGGGGGGAGAGGCCGTAGCTCACCACCTGCTCCGCCCGGAGGGCGGCGGGGGGCTCCTCCTCCCCCGGCAGCAGGAGGATGCCGCAGTCCACCGCCGTGCCCGCCGCCCGGAGGGCACGGCAGCCCTCCGCCGTCAGGGCCAGCAGATCCCAGCGCCGCGCCGAGAGGCCCTCCGCCGTCTCCGGGCAATGGATGTCCCGGGGCAGCAGGGCCCCGTCCCCTTTGAAGTAGGCCGTTTCCATGGCATCCCCTCCCCTGTTCTGCCGCCCTCCGCAATGATCGCGGAGGGCGCTTGCTATACCTTTCCCCAAGGCTCGCGCCCTCATGCGAAATTTGCTCTCGTTTTTTAGAAGCCACTGTGCTATACTGGGGGAGAACGGCCCCCGGCGGAGGATCCTCCGCCGGGCGGGCGGAATTTTTGCGGGAAAGGGTGGTTCTTTATGAAGAAACAACGTGTCCGGAGGGCCCACGCTTTCTGACCCTCCACGAATCGGCCCCCGGCAAGGGGGTATTGTGGAGGAACGAAAATTGAACCGTATTACCCATTCACAAAGCCACGGCCGAAGCCGACATCCGCCGCTTCCGGGCGGAGCTGAGGGCCTATCACGCCAGGGATATCTTTCCGGGAGGAGCTTACTTCCTGGGGGAGGAGTACCGGGGCAGACCCTGGCCCGCCTGACGGAGGGCGGAACGACTTGATCTGAAACGGAGGGAACCGCCGTGCATTTCTGGAAGCATCTCCACACCATCAATCACCACCGCTGGCTGGTCTGCCGGTACTGCTTCCGGCTGGGGCTCTACTGGCAGGGGCTGACCCATGACCTCTCCAAGTACTCCCCCCGGGAGTTCTGGGTGGGCGTCCGGTACTTCCAGGGCGACCACAGCCCCAACGACGCCGAGCGGAAAGCCAAGGGGTACAGCAGCTCCTGGATGCACCACAAGGGCCGCAACCGCCACCACTTTGAGTACTGGACGGACTATCAGCGGGACGGCAGCGGCATCGGCGGCGTGGAGATGCCGAAGAAGTACGTGGCGGAGATGTTCTGCGACCGGCTGGCGGCCAGCAAGGTCTACCGGGGGAAGGACTTTCAGCCCGGCGACCCCTATGCCTTCTTTCTGAAGGGCAAGGGACGGCGGCTGCTGCTCCATCCCGCCACGGAGGCGCTGCTGGAGACCATCCTTCAGAAGCTCCGGGACGAAGGGGAGGACGCCGCCTTTGACTACATCCGCCAGGAGGTGCTGGGGAAGAAATGAGGAACGGGAAGCGGGAAATGGCTGTCCCGCCAGACGCGCTGCGGTTCTGAGAAAATAGAATGACCGGGCCCCTGCCGAAAGGCAGGGGCCCGGTTTTTTCAGGCGGTGGCCTTCAGGCCGATGATGCCGAGGAGCAGCAGGGCCGCGAAGAGGAGGCGGGCGGGGGTCAGGCTCTCCCGGAAGACGATCACCCCCACGATCAGGGCCCCCAGGGCCCCGATGCCCGTCCAGACGGCGTAGGCCGTGCCCAGGGGCAGGGTGCGGGTTGCCCGGGCCAGGAGCAGGAAGCTGGCCGCCATCCCGGCGAAGGTCAGTACCGTGCAGAGGGGCTTGGTGAAGCCCTCCGACAGCTTCATGAAGGTGGCCCAGAAGACCTCCAGCCCACCGGCGGCGATGAGGATGCCCCATGCCAT
>CAKTSC010000314.1 GCA_934597465.1 uncultured Dysosmobacter sp. | reverse complement strand
TCGTCCCCTACCTGGATATCCCCATCCAGCACTGCAGCGACGGCATCCTGAAGGCCATGAACCGCCGGGACACCAAGGCGGAGCTGCTGACCCTCTTCGGAAAGCTCCGGGCCCGCATCCCCGGCCTTGTCCTCCGCACCAGTCTCATCACCGGCCTCCCCGGCGAGGGGGAGGAGGAGCTGGCGGAGCTCTGCGATTTCCTGCGCCAGGTTCGCATCGAGCGGGCGGGGGTCTTCCCCTTCTCCCCGGAGGACGGCACCAAGGCCGCCAAGATGGAGCACGTGGACTTTGAGGAGGCCCAGCGCCGGGCGGAGATCGTGGTGGATGTCCAGTCCGACATCATCGACGACTACAACGACTCCGTCCTGGGCTCCGTGCGGGAGATCCTCTGCGAGGGCTTTGACCCCCAGGCCCAGATGTTCTTCGGCCGCAGCTACGCCGAGTCCCCGGACATCGACGGCCGCATCTGGTTCACGGCGGAGGAGGAAGTTCCCGCCGGGATCTTCGTTCCCGTCCGCCTCACCGGCACCATGGACGGGGAACTCACCGGGGAGCTGCTATGATCCTCTACCACTGTTCCCCCACGCCGGGGCTCCGCACCCTGGAGCCCAGGGTGACGCCGTACTTCGGCAAGCCCTGCCAGCTCTGCCTGACGGAGCTTCGGCCCATGGCCCTCTTTTACGGCATCCGCCACTTTGAGTATCCCTACGGCTATACCCGGGCGGGAGAGCTCTACTACATGGAGCAGTTCCCCGGGATGCTGGCGGAGCTCTACGGCGGCAAGTCCGCCTCCCTCTACCTCTGCGATGAGCGGGAGGACATGGCATTCACCGTCATCCCCCACGAGCGCGTTACCGCGAACCCAGTCCCCGTCCGGGAAGAGATCCCCATCCCCGACCTCTTGGCCGCCCTCCGGGAGCAGGAGCGGCTGGGCACGGTGCGGCTCATCCCCTGGGAGCAGGTGGACGAGGCCGACCGCCGCTGGATCATCGACGCGGAGCGCCGGGAGATCCTGGAACGAGATCTTCTGAACCGGCCGGAGGAACCCATGGCCCGCTACCTCCGGGCAAAGTACCCGGAAAGCTGGGCCCTGGCCCGGCAGGAAAGGGAAAGCCCTTGACCCCGAGAATCCGCATCCCCTGCCCAGCCTATCGGGCGGGGACGCACAGCAAGGAGTGTAATACATGAATTTGCCCAACAAATTGACCCTTTTGCGCATTATTTTGATCCCTGTTTTCATGGTGGTGCTCTACTGGGGCTTCCCCGGGGCCAACTACGTGGCCCTGGCCATCTTCATCGTGGCCAGCTTCACGGACATGCTGGACGGCAAGATCGCCCGGAAGTACAACCTGGTGACGGACTTCGGCAAGTTCGCCGACCCTCTGGCCGACAAGATGCTGGTGACGGCGGCCATGCTCTGGTTCGTAGAGATCGGCCAGATGCCCGCCTGGGCCCTGCTCATCGTCATCGTCCGGGAGTTCGCCGTCAGCGGCCTGCGGATGATCGCCAGCGACAAGGGAAGAGTCATCGCCGCCGGCTGGTCCGGCAAGGTGAAGACCGCCAGCACCATGGTCTGCATCGTGCTGATGCTCCTGCCCATCCCCGGCTGGCTGAACACGGTCTGCGTGGCCGTCATCGCCCTGACCACCCTCTACTCTGGAGTGGAGTACTTCGTGAAGAACAAGGACATCATCGCCAGCGCCTGAGCGCGAAAGGGAACGCCCGGAGGGGCGTTCCCTTTTTTGGCTTCTTCCGGTATTCACTGCCCTTATTGCGGACTGCATATGCACTGATACTGTATAGAAAAACGTCATATCCGGCTCCGAAGCAGCAGGACCCCGGCGGTTTTTCCGCCGGGGTCCTTGTTCATTTTACCGGGGAGATCCCGCGGACTTTGCGGGGTTTTCCCGGAATGTCCCCCGGAGGGGGACATTCGCGTGCCCCTTGCCCTCCGCCGGAGACAGGGGGAGGGAAATTGAATAAGCTGCCGGGTAATTATCCGGATATCAATGCGCAGATTCAATAAATATGCAGAAAACTGCAAATTATTGGTTGACTCTTGCGGATCGGAAGCGTATGATATGCACATAAAGACGGATTAACAACGAAATTATTCGACAAGGAGTGCATATATATGAAGAAGACCAACATTAAGAAGATCGTGCTGGCCTATTCCGGCGGCCTGGATACCTCCATCATCATCCCCTGGCTGAAGGAGAACTACAACGACCCCGAGATCATCGCCGTGGCCGCCGATGTGGGCCAGGGGGATGAGCTGGAGGGCCTGGAGGAGAAGGCCATCAAGACCGGCGCCTCCAAGCTCATCGTGGCGGATCTTGTGGAC
>CAKTSC010000313.1 GCA_934597465.1 uncultured Dysosmobacter sp. | reverse complement strand
GGACGGTTAGCTCAGCTGGCTAGAGCACCTGCTTGACGTGCAGGGGGTCACAGGTTCGAGTCCTGTACCGTCCACCATCGACGAAAGCCTTGGAACCACACGGTTCCAGGGCTTTTTGTCATTTTGACGAAAGTACGCCCTGGGCAAAGCTGGAAAACGGGCGGAAAAGTTGCAAAAAGGGGCCCCTCCCGAGACGCAGTCGGGAGGGGCCTTTTTTGCGTATTTATGCGTTTTTCAGGGCAGAGCGGATTTCTTGGACTGCCTCCTCCAGCTTCTTCACCCGCTGTTCCAGAAGGCTTTCTTCCTGGGCCTCCGTTCGCCCGGCCAGATAGTCCAGCGTGGTTCCCAGAGCGTATCCGGCGGGTTAGGCGGGGAAGCTGACTTGGAGGAACCAGCCGAGTTCCGGGTCGTGGCCGGCCATCATGGCGGAGAGGAGCTGGCCGTCCCGCAGGAGGTAAACCAGGCTGCTGTCCTCCACCTGGAGGGTGAAGCCGCAGACATCCCCCAGAATGCCCTGGTAGAGGTGGTAGGCGCCGTTGGCGGTGGCCTCGTCCTCCCCCAAATAGTAGGTGTGGATGACGGCGTCGGCATTGCTGTCGTCCCGGGCGTAGGTGATGGGGCCCACGCAGGAGTCCGGCGTGGGGAGGGCGGCGCACTCGGCGAAGGGGGCCCAGCAGTCGGTGGTCTTCAGGTCGGGGGTATCGGCGGGGGAGCACTCCCGGTAGCCCACGCAGTCATAGGTATAGGTGCTGGTGCTGCGCTCGCTCTCCCCTTCCTTCTGGGAGACGCTGCGGATCTTCCGGCCCTGGGAATCGAAGCTGTTCTCCAGTACGTAGCGGTTCCCCCGCTTCCCGCTCAGGCCGTCGGGATAGGTGGTCTGGGTCTCCCGGGCAGGGTTGCCGTCCTCGTCGTACTCGTAGGTATAGACGATGGTATGGTCGTCCGCGGCGGTATTCACCTCGGCCATCTCGATGACGCGGCCCTGCTCGTCATACTGGTAGCTGTGCTCCCAGAAGTTCCCGTCCCGAAAGCCGTCGGAGCTCTCGGCCTGGGTGGCCACCTCGCCGTGCTCGTTATAGGTATAGGTGTAGTTATCGTAGGAGCCGGAGTTGGAGGTGTAGTTCTCCGTCAGCACCCGGCCCTGGCCGTCGTAGGTATAGGTATAGGTGCCGTTCTCGCTGCCGGAGACCTTCTTCTCCGCCACCCGGCCCTGCTCGTCCAGGACGAAGTCGCTGTAACGGTAGCTCATGGAGTAGATCTGGCGCTCCACCAGGTCGTAGACGGGGATGCGGACGGTGTAGGCGGTGTCGCCGAAGTCAAAGGGATCGCTCTCTCCGGCGGGCTGGTCAAGGGAGGACGCGGCGGGGGTGCTGCCGCAGGCGCAGAGGGGGAGGGCCATGGTCAGGGCCAGGAGCAGAGAGAGCAGTTTTTTCATGATCTTCTATCCTTTCTTCCGTTGGGTTTGCCCCGGAGGGCGCGGGCGGGAATCGCCCGATGGAAGACAGGATACGCCCCCCGGCGGGGGAAAACAATTATCTGGCTGCATAGGGTAAACGATTTCCTGCGGGAAAATTTTTGAGGAAAACGGGAGGAGCGCCGCCGACGCTCCCTCCGTTGGGGCGTTCTTATGGGACGGGGAGTTTCCCGTTGCGGGGGGCTTTAGTGTAGGGGTCTCCCCTGCTGGGGGGGCTTCCCTGCCGGGGTTCCCTGCGGGGGATCAGCGGCGGGACGGGTCGTTTTACTCCGCGCTGTCCGGCGGCGTTACGAGCCGGACGATCAGTTCCTCATCCGCGGCGTAATTCAGCAGGGTCTCGACATCATAATCGACAGTCTGCGGAAGCTCCAGGAAGAAGAGCTGGGTATACCTCTGATTATCGTCCCCGCCCAGCGAGGGACTTCCGTAAAACTTCGCAGCATACCAGCCATCCTCCGCCGTGACCCCGAGATAGATCTGCTCCCGGTTCATTCCGCCAAAGCCATTCTGGGCACTGTAATCCATTTGAAAGAAATAGACATTGTCTTCCCCCTGACCGCCCTGGATGGAATTGATCTCAAGACTGCCGGGGTTTTTTAAGACTTCCTCCAAGTAATCCTTCAGCCGCCAGGTGGCAAACACGGCGGCGGAGGTTTCCTCTGAGAGCTCCGTCGTTTCAGGCTGGCTCTCTCCGCAGGCGCAGAGGGCCAGGCACAGCAGAAACGCGGTAAAAATCGACAGGAATCTTTTCATCGTGATCCTTCTTTCGTTTGATCTCGCGGCGTTTTCCCTCCCTCGCCCGCCGCCGGGCGGGAACGTGCCTCCCTTCCTTCGTTAATAACCGATATTGGTTAATATTAGTATACATCAT
>CAKTSC010000312.1 GCA_934597465.1 uncultured Dysosmobacter sp. | reverse complement strand
CAGCACGATGGCCTTCACCGCCAGGGCGAAGACGATGTTCTCGTGGACGATGCGGATGGTCTTCCGGGCCACGGCCATGGCCAGGGCGATCTTGGAGGGCTGGTCGTCCATCAGCACCACGTCGGCGGCCTCGATGGCGGCGTCGGAGCCCAGGGCGCCCATGGCGACGCCCACATCGCAGCGGCAGAGGACGGGGGCGTCGTTGATGCCGTCGCCCACGAAGGCCACGAGCCCGTCGCCCTTGCTGGCCAAAATCTCCTCCACCCGGTCGACCTTCTGATCCGGCAGCAGCCCCGCGTGGTACTCGTCCAGCCCCAGCTCCGTAGCCACGGCCTTGGCGGCGGCCTCGGCGTCGCCGGTGAGCATCACCGTGCGCTTCACGCCGCTGCGGCGCAGGGAGGCGATGGCGGCCTTGGCGTCGGGCTTCACCTGGTCGGCGATGAGGACGCAGCCTAAGTACCTGCCGCCCTTGGCGGCGAAGATGACGGTGCCGGGGAGGTCGGAGGTATCCGGGACGGTCAGCCCCAGCTCCTCCATCAGCCGCCGGTTGCCAACGGCCACGGGAACGCCGTCGAGGTTTGCCTTCACGCCGTGCCCGGCGGCCTCCTCCACCTGGGAGAGGCGGCTCTCGTCCAGCTGGCCCTGCCAGGCCTTCCGCAGAGACTGGGCGATGGGGTGGTCGGAGAACTGCTCGGTGAGGGCGGCGGTGGAGAGGAGCTCCTCCTCCGTCACGCCCTCGGCGGGCCGCAGCTCCCGGACGGCGAAGCTGCCCTGGGTCAGGGTGCCGGTCTTGTCGAAGACCACGGTTTCGACTTTCGCCAGATCCTCCAGATGGTTGCCGCCCTTCACCAGAATGCCGCATTTGGAGGCCCCGCCGATGCCGCCGAAGAAGCTCAGCGGCACGGAGATGACGAGAGCGCAGGGGCAGGAGATGACCAGGAAGATGAGGGCCCGGTGGAACCAGTCCTGCCACACGGTGCCGACCAAAAAGCCCGGCAGCACGGGGGAGAACCAGAGGATAAGGGACGGGATCAGGAAGAGGGCCAGGGCCGCGATGACCACGCTGGGGGTATAGTAATGGGCAAAGCGGGTGATGAAGGCCTCGCTCTTGGCCTTCCGCTCCCCGGCATTCTCCACCAGCTCCAGGATCCGGGAGACGGTGGACTCCTCGCTGGGCTTCGTCACCTGGATGCGCAGAAGCCCCGTCTGGTTGACGCAGCCGCTGAGGATCTCGTCCCCGGGGTTCACGTCCCGGGGCACGGACTCGCCGGTGAGGGCGGCGGTATCCAGGGAGGAGCTGCCCTCGGTGACGGTGCCGTCCAGGGGCACCCGCTGGCCGGGCTTCACCACGATGGTCTCGCCCACGGCCACGTCCTCCACGTCCACCTCTTCGATGTCACCGTTCCGCTCCACGAAGGCGGTGTCCGGCCGCAGATCCATCAGCTGGCTGATGGAAGTCCGGGAGCGGTTCACGGCCACGTCCTGGAAGAGCTCGCCGGTCTGGTAGAAGAGCATGACGAACACGGCCTCGGCGTAGTCCCCGGTGCCGTAAGCGCCCACGGTGGCGAGCGCCATCAGAAAGTTCTCGTCAAAGACCTGCCCGTGCACGATGCCGAGAAACGCCTTGCGCAGCACGTCGTAGCCGATGATGAGATACGGCACCAAATACAGCGGCCAGACCGGGAACACCATCTCCGGCAGAAGCTTCAAAACCAGAAGCAGCACCGCCGACACAACGATGCGCCGCAGGACTTTCTTCTCCTTCTTGTTGAGTCCTTTCATAGGAACCATCCTTTCGGAAGAGAGTGGGGAGTTTCAAAAGAAGGGCCGAAGCCCTTCCTTTGGGACCCGCTGGAGGGCGGGAAGTGAAATTTACCGCTTGATCTCGCAGTCGGGCTCGACTTTCTTGCAGACGGCCACGACCTCGTCCATGATCTCCTCGAACCGGGCGTCGTCGGCGTCCACGGTCATCTTCTGGGTCAGAAAGCTGACGGTGGCGGTGTTGACGCCGTCGATCTTCTTGATGGCTTCCTCCATCTTGGCGGCGCAGTTGGCGCAGTCCAGATCCACCAGGCTGTAACGCTTCTTCATCGTAAGTATCCTCCTTGATAAAATTTCTTTGTCTTGGGGTGATGCTGTTGGGTTTACTCGGTGACGTGCTCGATGCCCTGGTCCAGGATGGTCTTCACGTGCTCGTCGGCCAGGGAGTAGAAGACCGTCTTGCCGTCCCGGCGGGACTTCACGAGGCGGGCGTTCTTCAGCGCCCGGAGCTGGTGCGAGATGGCCGACTGGGTCATGCCCAGCAGCGCCGCGATGTCGCACACGCACATCTCCGACTCGAAGAGCACATACAGGATGCG
>CAKTSC010000311.1 GCA_934597465.1 uncultured Dysosmobacter sp. | reverse complement strand
ACGGAAAAGACCCGCTTCTGGCCCTGATAGACCTGCCAGAGAAGCTCCGGGAAGCGCCACATGGACTGGGGCCCGAATACCAGGTTCACATAGGGGTAGGACTGCTTCACCCGTTTGCTCACCCGCTCCTCCTGGGCCATGCAACCGCAGAGACCCAGGATCATGGCGGGGTTTGCCCGCTTCGCGTGGCTCAGCGCCCCCAGGTTGCCGAAGACCCGATCCTCCGCGTGCTCCCGCACGGCGCAGGTATTGAGGAGGGCCAGGTCGGCCTCCGCCGGGTCGCTTACCAGGGTGAAGCCCATCTCCTCCAGCATGCCCATGAGCCGCTGGCCGTCCGCCACATTCTGCTGGCAGCCGAAGGTATCCACGCAGGCGGTGGGGTGGGCTTCCCGGGCCTGGTGCATCGCGCGGATCTTTTGGGCAAACTCCCGCTGGCGGGCGATGTCCGCCTCCGGGATCAATACATCTTTCCGTTCCAAGGGCATATCCTCCCAGTTTTGATACTTTAACCAGACTAGCATAGCACAAAAGCGGGAAAAGCGCAATCGCTTTTCCGGGGGGAGAGGGGAATCGGAATTTGAGAATGCGGAATGGAGGCGGAGGACAGGGGGCGAAACCCGGAAACGTTTCCAAAATTTTTGGGAACGGGGGTTTTGACCTTGTTTCGACGGGCGGAGAGTGTTATACTATTGGCAAACAAGGAAGCCCCGCCGCCTCCCGGGCCAAAAGCCCCGGCAGGCGGGCGTGCCCGGCTGAAAAAAATACGTCCCCCGGGACGGATGAAAGGAACGATCCCCATGCTGCAGATGAAGCTGTTTCAGAGTAAGACCTTCCTCCCCATGCCCTATGAGGAGGCCATGGCCCCCCGGCTGCGCCAGGGCCAGGAGAAGCTGCAGAAGGGCAGCGGCGCCGGAGGGGAATTCACCGGCTGGGTGGATCTGCCCCGGAGCTATGACCGGGAGGAGCTTGCCCGCATCCAGGCCGCGGCCAAGCGGATCCAGGGGAACTCCCAGGCCCTGGTGGTCATCGGCATCGGCGGCTCGTACTTAGGGGCCCGGGGCGTCATCGAGTGTCTGCGCTCCCCCAACTACAACCTGAAGAGGAAGGACACCCCCAACGTCTACTTCGCCGGGAACGGGCTCTCCTCCGAGGCGCTGGAGGAGATCCTGGAGCTCGTCCGGGATGTGGATTTCTCCGTCAACGTGATCTCCAAGTCCGGCACCACCACGGAGCCCGCCGCCGCCTTCCGCTTCTTCCGGCAGCTTCTCGTGGAGAAGTACGGCCGGGAGGGGGCCCGGGAGCGGATCTACGCCACCACGGACGCCCACGAGGGCGCATTGCGGACTCTCGCTGACCGGGAGGGCTGGGAGACCTTCGTGGTGCCCGACGACATCGGCGGGCGGTACAGCGTCCTCACCGCCGTGGGTCTGCTGCCCATCGCCGTGGCCGGCATCGACGTGGAGAAGCTGCTCGTGGGCGCGGAGGAGATGCGGAAGGTCTGCGAGATCCAGGATTTCACGAACCCCGCCTGGCGCTACGCCGCCGCCCGCTACCGCCTCTACCGCGCGGGCCGCAGCGTGGAGGTCCTCAGCTGCTACGAGCCCGCCTTCCGCTTCATGGGCGAGTGGTGGAAGCAGCTCTTCGGCGAGAGCGAGGGCAAGGAGGGCAAGGGCCTCTTCCCCGCCAGCGTGGAGTTCACGGCGGACCTCCACTCCATGGGCCAGTACCTCCAGCAGGGCCAGCGGCTGATGCTGGAGACCACCGTCCGCTTCGCCCCCAGGGCGGGGCGCCTTACCGTGCCCGCGGACGAAGAGAACGGCGACGGACTCAACTTCCTGGCGGGGATGACCCTGGACGAGATTGGGGAGAAGGCCTTCGCCGGAACGCTGCTGGCCCACACCGAGGGCGGCGTGCCAAACCTGATCTTAGAGTGCGGGGAGCGGAACGAGGAGACCCTGGGAGAGCTCATCTACTTCTTTGAGTATGCCTGCGGGCTCTCGGGCTACCTTCTGGACGTGAACCCCTTCGACCAGCCGGGGGTGGAGGCCTACAAGCGGAACATGTTCGCCCTGCTGGGCAAGCCCGGCTACGAGGCCCAGCGGGCCGCCCTGGAGGAGAAGCTGGCCCGGGAATAAGCGCCGCCGGGGACGGATATCTCCCGCATAAAATATGAATAATCCGGAAACTTGCGTTTCTCCATTGTTTTTTTTCCGGCGCTGTGGTATGCTGGGGCCAGAGAAGTATCCCCTTACATATTTTTGCGTGGGGGGATGGCCGTAATCTATTATGAAACAGGAGTGATTGACTATGGTTCGCTTGATTCTGGGAGTGAAGGGCTCTGGCAAGACCAAGCAGCTCATTGA
>CAKTSC010000310.1 GCA_934597465.1 uncultured Dysosmobacter sp. | reverse complement strand
TTCAAGCCCTGGGGGCCCTTCTCCGACATCGAGATCTGCGAGTGGGAGGGCTTTGTGCCCGACCTCAGCGACAAGGACTATGTCGCCCACCTGAAGGCCCGGATGCAGGACCGCCTCAATTACGTGGAGGGTCTGGAGACCGCCGAGGGCGGCTTCAACAAGCTGCCCGCCGACGCCGCCGAGGCCATCCGGAGAGTGGTGGACGAGGCCAACAGCCTGTAAGGCCGGCGGACCTATTTCAAAACGGAAAACCGGGAGGAGAGCGTCCGCTCTCCTCCCGGTTTTTTCGGGGATGGGGCGGGAGGTGGGCCCATGGGGGCAGGGGCCCTTGTGGGGGCGGGGAAAGGCAACACCCAGATATGGGGGGGGATTTTTCATTTTGGGCTTGCAAATCTATATCTTGTGGTTTATACTGAGAGTGAGACCAAAGATATCGTTGCCCGGGAGCAGGGCGCGGCTTTGCGGGCAAAGGGGACAATCCCGCCGGAAAGCTGCGGTTTTCCGGCATTTTTCAGGGGATCCCCCCGGTCCGGGCACGTTTTTTCCCGCGAATCCGGAAAAGAGAGAGGATGAGAGGCATGAAAGTCATCAAGCGCAACGGCACGGAGGTGGTCTTTGACATCACAAAGATCATTCTTGCCATCACCAAGGCCAACGAGAGCGTGGATGAGAGCATCCGCATGACCCCCATGCAGATTCAGCGCATTGCCGAGAGCGTGGAGTTCGCCTGCCTGAAGATGAACCGCTCCCCCACGGTGGAGGAGATCCAGGACTATGTGGAACACCAGATCATGGCCCACGGCGCCTATGAGATCGCGAAGAACTACATCACCTACCGCTACACCCGGTCTCTCGTCCGCAAGTCCAACACGACGGACGAGAAGATCCTCTCCCTCATCGAGTGCTGCAATGAGGAGGCCAAGCAGGAGAACAGCAACAAGAACCCTGTGGTGAACTCCACCCAGCGGGACTACATGGCGGGCGAGGTCTCCCGGGACATCACCGAGCGCATCCTGCTGCCGCTTGACATCGTGGAAGCCCACCGGGAGGGTCTCATCCACTTCCATGACGCGGACTACTTCGCCCAGCACATGCACAACTGCGACCTCGTGAACCTGGAGGATATGCTGCAAAACGGCACCGTCATCACCGGGACCCTCATCGAGCGGCCCCACAGCTTCTCCACCGCCTGCAACATCGCCACCCAGATCATCGCCCAGGTGGCCTCCAACCAGTACGGCGGACAGTCCATCTCCCTGACCCATCTCGCGCCCTTTGTGGACGTCTCCCGAAAGAAGATCCGGAAGCTGGTGGACGCGGAGATGGCGGCCATCGGCGCCCAGCCCGGGGAGGAAATCCTCGCACGGCTCGTGGAAAACCGGCTGCGGGACGAGATCAAAAAGGGTGTGCAGACCATCCAGTATCAGGTGGTGACGCTCCTCACCACCAACGGACAGGCCCCCTTCATCACGGTCTTCATGTACCTGAACGAGGCCCGGAACCAGCAGGAAAAGGACGACCTGGCCCTCATCATTGAGGAGATGCTGCTCCAGCGCTACGAGGGCGTCAAGAACGAGGAGGGCGTCTGGGTGACGCCGGCCTTCCCCAAGCTCATCTATGTTCTCGAGGACGACAACATCACGGAGGACTCCCCCTACTGGTATCTCACGGAGCTGGCCGCCAAGTGCACCGCCCGGCGGATGGTGCCGGACTACATCTCCGAGAAGAAGATGCGCGAGCTCAAGGGCGATGTCTACACCTGCATGGGCTGCCGCTCCTTCCTGACCCCCGACCGCTTCACGGACGCGGGCATCGGCAACATCGCCAACGCTGGGAATTATGAGCCCGGCAAGCACAAATACTACGGCCGCTTCAACCAGGGCGTCGTCACCATCAACCTGCCGGACGTGGCCCTCTCCTCCGGCGGGGATCTGGGGAAGTTCTGGAAGATCTTCGACGAGCGGCTGGAGCTCTGCCACCGGGCCCTCCAGTGCCGCCACGAGCGGCTGAAGGGCACGCCCTCGGACGTGGCCCCCATCCTCTGGCAGTACGGGGCTCTCGCCCGCCTCAAGAAGGGCGAGGTCATCGACAAGCTCCTCTACAACGGCTACTCCACCATCTCCCTCGGCTACGCGGGGCTTTACGAGTGCGTGAAGTACATGACGGGCAAGAGCCACACGGACCCCTCCGCCACGCCCTTCGCCCTCTCCGTGATGCAGAAGATGAACGACAAGTGCAAGGAGTGGAAGGAAGCCGAGAACATCGACTACTCCCTCTACGGCACGCCCCTGGAGTCCACCACCTATAAGTTCGCCAAGTGCCTGCAGCACCGCTTCGGCGTCATCGAGGGCATCACCGACAAGGG
>CAKTSC010000309.1 GCA_934597465.1 uncultured Dysosmobacter sp. | reverse complement strand
GCCACGGCTTTTCCCTGAGGGAACGTAATTTCCGGTTGTCGAATGCCGCCGCCCATGGTAGAATGGGGAGAAAACAGGATCCCGCGTCCCCGGAGCAAGGGAGGGCGCGGGGAGCGGATAGAAGGAGGGGATACCATGGCAGTGCAGTTAAGCGCTTCCTACCTGCGGAGGAGCTATCAGCTTTTGGCCGGGCTCCGCACCGACCGCATGAGTGGGGAGGAGGCGTTTGAGAAGGCCAGCGACCTCATCTACGCCTGGGGGCGGCGGAAGAAGTTCTACCGGATCTTCCGCCAGCTGCCCTACCAGAAGGCAACGCTGGAGGATCGGCGGGACGGCAATGAGATCGGCGTCATCTATGAGCCGGAGCAGGGGAACTTCATTTTCCGGGCCGCCCATCCGGACACCGGGGTGCCCGGGCGGATGTGGATCACCGACGTGCAGCTGCGCCGCAGCGGGGAGGACTGCCTCTTCGCGGTGCGGCTCTCCGCCACCTCCCTCCAGTCCTGCGGGGAGGAGGTTCCCTTCAGCGTGCCGGGCTTTGTCCGCCGGGTCATGGAGGAGGTAGGCCTTACGGACGTGGCACAGCTCTCCGGCCAGAGCACCCTGCTCTCCACGCGGGAGGAGGTCAGCGGCTTCCTGCAGTTTCTGGAGGATCCCGGCCGCCGCCTGCCGGTGATCCTGCTGACCCCCTGCTATTCCCCAGGGGACGGCCCCTGGGGCGGCTACCTGATGGATGCCGCCGCCATGGCGGCGGATCTCACCGGGGCGGCCCACGTTTTTCAGATCGCCCCGGAGGTCAACGAGCTGCTGACGGAGTGGATCGGCAAGCAGTGGTCGGCCTTCAACGGGGCCGTCCGCACCTACTATCCCGGCGTCTCCTTCCAGGAGAGCAGCTACTACCGCCATCCCCTCCTGACGCCCCAGAAGATCCGAGCCTATGACAGCGCGGAGGGGGAGGAGGCCGGAGAGAGCGGGCGGCCGGAAAAGCGCAGCCCCTGCATGTGCCGGGTGGAGGAGTATGTGCAGAACTACGTCCTCTCCCAGCGCATCCCCTGGGAGGAGAGCGGCATCGACTTCTATCTCTCCGCCCAGCAGGAGCGGTTGCAGGAACGGCGGACGGCCAGCTCCCGATCCCAGGAGGAGAGGCTCTCATTCTATGCCGAGCAGCTGGAGCAGCTGCACCGCCAGGCGGAGGAAAATCTGTCCCTGGCGGTCTCCATCGACAAGGACTGCGCGTCCCTCCGGGAGGAGAACGAGCAGCAGCGCCAGACCATCGCCCAGCTGAAGGCCCAGGTGAGCGCCCTGCGCTACCAGTTGGAGAACGCCACCGGGGAATCCCAGACGGAGGCTGTCCCGGAGGATGGGACTTACGCGGACATGGAGGAGTGGGCCGGGAGGTACTACCCCGATAGGCTGCTGCTCCTGCCCCGGGCGGTGCGGAGCCTGAAGGCCGCGGATTACACCGACCCCGCCCTGGTCTACCGCTGTTTGAAGCTCCTGGCCACGGCCTACTATGACTACCGCACCGGCGGCATCGACCGGGAAGGCTTTATGGAGGCCTGCCGGAGGGTGGATACCGGCCTGGATGAGCGGCCCGCCATCACGGATACCGCCGCCGGGATGCAGGGGGAGACCTACTACGTGCAGTACCGGGGCAAGCGGCGGAAGCTGGAGCGCCACCTGGCCAAGGGCAACAGCAAGGATACCCGCTACTGCCTGCGGATCTACTACTTCTGGGACGACCAGGATCAGGTAGTGGTCATCGGGGATCTGCCCCACCACCTGGATACCACCGCCACCTGAGGGGCATAGGGGATCAAGGAAACCGCGGCGGCAGGCTTTGCCTGCCGCCGCGGTTTTGCGGTTTTTCAGCTGTTTTCCAGGAAGTTCCGCCGGTACTGGGAGGGGGTCACGCCCTCGGCCTTCTTGAAGACCTTGGTGAAGACCCGGTAGTCCCCGTAGCCGGAGAGCTCCGAGACCTCGGCAATGGAGAGGGCGGTGGAGAGCAGCAGCTTCTTGGCCTTCTCCATCCGGATGCCGGTGAGATAGCTGAGGAAGTTCACCCCGATCTCGCTTTTGAAGAGCTGGCTGATATACTGGGCGCTGAGGTGGAACTCCTCAGCCAGAATGCTGAGGCTGATGTCCTCCTCCAGGTGCTCCTGAAGGTAGCGGGTGATGCCCACGATGGGCCGCTCCTCCTGGGCCTCCGGCTCCTGCACGCGTCCCCGCTGGAAGAGGGAGATCTTCAGCCGGTCGATGCAGGCGCCGAACTCCTCGTAGTTCACGGGCTTGAGGATGTAGTCCGTGATCTGCAGGCGCAGGGCCTCCCGGCAGTAGGAGAAGTCGTCGTAGCCGGAGACGATGATGAA
>CAKTSC010000308.1 GCA_934597465.1 uncultured Dysosmobacter sp. | reverse complement strand
ACTCAGACCGCGCGGGTAACCTTACCGGAGCGCAGACACCGGGTACAAACATATACATGGCGAGGCGTACCGTTGACAATAGCCTTGACACGTTTCACATTGGGCTTCCAAGGACGATTGGCACGTCTGTGGGAGTGAGAGACCTTGATGCCGAAGGTCATACCCTTATCGCAAAACTCGCACTTAGCCATCCGTTGCACCTCCTTGCTGTAGGGGAATCAGCGTACCTGGAACAGGCACGTCTGATATAGTAACAGAAAATTTCGGTAAATGCAAGAGGGAAATGAAAAAAATTTGTGAAAGCCGTGGATTTCCCGCCGCCGTGAAAGTGTTGCGAAAAACCGCAAATTCATATATAATAGGATAAACTATCATCCCGCCGCCCCAAGAGGGGCGGACAGGGGGAAAACCGCGCCGGAGAGGGCCTTCCGCCCCCGGCTGACACCAAGGAGGGAACGCCATGAAGGGCAAGGGCGTCAAGGTCACAAAATTCATCAAGGACTTCTCCCTGGAGGTGCTCCATGAGGGCATCGACCTGCAGGAGGCCATGCTCACCGTTTCGGATCTCAACCGCCCGGGGCTCCAGTTCCAGGGCTTTTACGATTACTTTGACCCCCACCGCCTGCAGATCATCGGCCGGTCGGAACATATGTACCTCCAGGGCCTCTCCTCCGAGGATCGGCGCAAGTGCTTTGACAACCTCTTCCTCTACGGCATCCCGGCCCTCATCATCTCCCGGGAGCTGGAGTGCTTCCCGGAGTGCATGGAAGCCGCCAAGACCTACGGCCGCACCGTCCTCCGCTCCACGGAGACCACGGTGGACTTTACCAGCCACGTCATCGAGTACCTCAACCGGGCCCTGGCCCCCTACGTCACCCGCCATGGCGTGCTGATCGATGTTTACGGCATCGGCATCATCCTCATGGGCGACTCCGGCATCGGCAAGAGCGAGCTGGCCATCGACCTCATCATGCGGGGCCACCGCCTGGTGTCGGACGACGCCGTGGAGATCCGCCGGATCTCCAACGAGCTGGAGGGCACGGCGCCGGAGGTCATCCGCCACTTCATCGAGCTCCGGGGCGTGGGCATCATCAACGTGCGGCAGATGTTCGGCATGCGCGCCGTCAAGACTACGGCCCTTATCGATATGATCATCAAGCTGGAGCCCTGGGATGACAAGAAGGTCTACGACCGCTGGGGCATGGAGGATCAGTACGAGACCATCCTGGATGTGCAGGTGCCCATCCTGACGGTGCCGGTGCGGCCCGGCCGTGCCCTGGCCAGCATCGTGGAGGTGGCGGCCATGAACAACCGCTACCGTTACTACGGCCACAACGCGGCGGCGGAGCTGGCCGCCCGGGTGGATGCCGTGGCGGAGGGGAAGCACCTGGACTTCGGCCAGGATTACCCCGTGGAGCCCAAGCGGGACAGCAAGTAAGGAGCGATGGAAATGCGGATCGGCATTGATGTTGGCGGAACGAATCTCAAGGCGGGCCTGGTGGACGGGGATGGAAAGATCCTCACCGTCTGCCGCACCCCGGTGGGCCGTTTTGCCTCCGGGCAGGACTTCGCCCGGACGCTGGCGGAGCTTGCCCTGAAGGCGGCGGCCCAGGGGGGCGTCCGCCCCGGGAAGCTGGAGTGCGTGGGCATCGGCATCCCCGGTGCCGTGCGGGAGGGGCAGGTGCTCTACACCTGCAACCTGCCGCTGCGGGACGTGCCCCTTTCCGACTGGTTCCGGGAGACCCTGGATGTGCCGGTGTACCTCGGCAACGACGCCGACTGCGCCGCCGTGGGGGAGGCCCTCTGCGGCGCGGGCCGGGGCATCCGGAACTTCCTCCTCGTGACCCTGGGCACCGGCATCGGCGCGGGGCTCATCCTGAATGGGCGGCTCCACACCGGCTGCGGCATGGCCGGGGAGGTGGGCCACATGGTGACGCATCTCGGCGGCCGCGCCTGCACCTGCGGACGCCGGGGCTGCTGGGAGCAGTACGCCTCCGCCACCGGCCTCATCCGCCGGACGGAGGAGGAGATGGCCGCCTTCCCCCGCAGCCTTCTCCATACCGTGGCGAGGGAGAATGGCGGCGTGGACGGCCGCACCGCCTTCCAGGCGGCGGAGAAGGGGGATCAGCCCGCCCTGCGGGTCTGCCGGGAGTATGCCGAGGAGCTGGGCTGCGGCCTGGTGAACCTCATCAACCTCCTGCACCCGGAGCGGGTGGCCATTGGCGGCGGCGTTGCCGCCGCGCCGGAGAGCCTGCTGCTCCAGCCCCTGCGGGAGATCGTGACCCGGGAGAGCTACGCCCGCCACGGCGGGGTCATCCCGGCGGTGGTGCGGGCCCAGATGGGCAACGACGCCGGCATCGTGGGCGCGGCCCTGCTGGA
>CAKTSC010000307.1 GCA_934597465.1 uncultured Dysosmobacter sp. | reverse complement strand
TCACCACCAAAACCGCTGACTACCGGGATCTCTGGCTCCACACCCAGAAGATCCACGGCTCCCACGTGATCCTCTGTACCGGGGGACAGGAGGTGCCGGAGGAGGACATCCTCCAGGCCGCACGTCTCGCCGCCTACTTCTCCCAGGCCCGGGACAGCGCCAACGTCCCCGTGGACTGCGCCGCCGTCCGCTCTGTAAAGAAGCCCGCCGGAGCCCGCCCCGGCATGGTGACCTATACCAACGCCCGCACCCTCTACGTCACCCCGGAGGAAGCCGAGGTCAAGACCCTCTCCACCGAGCGGAAGGGCAAAAACGGCGGCGAGGTCAGGCCGTAAACGGGAAAGCCTTCCGGCAGCGCCGCTGCCGGAAGGCTTTCCCGTTTTCCTTCGCTCGATCCGCTCAGGCGACGCCGGGGGAACGGCTCTCGCTGTCCCGGAATAGCAGCGAGATGCACCAGATCCCGGCCAGCCCCACCAGGGTATAGATGATCCGGCTGAGAACGGCCATCTGCCCGCCGCAGAGGAAGGCCACGATGTCGAAGCCGAAAATGCCGATGCAGCCCCAGTTCAGCGCGCCGACGATGGTCAGCACCAGGGCGATCTTGTCCCAGACCATGGGTTTCCCTCCAATCGTAGTGTGAACTTGCGCATGGGATGCCCCTATCATGCCCGAGCCGCGGGGAAAACATACCGGGAGATTTGCTTGCCCGCTGTCACATTCCCATTGAAAACGGCGGCGGACTTTGGTAAAATGAACCCATCCAAAAAAATTTTCAAACCGGCGGAAGAACTTTGCATCCTTCCGCGGAAGGGAGGAACCCCATGAATATCGTCTGCCTTGATATGGAGGGCGTCCTGGTGCCCGAGATCTGGATCGCCTTCGCCGAGGAGAGCGGCATTCCGGAGCTCCGGCGCACCACCCGGGACGAGCCGGATTACGACAAGCTGATGCGCTGGCGCCTGGGCATCCTGAAAGAGCACGGCCTGGGCCTGCGGGAGATCCAGCAGACCATCGCCCGCATCGATCCCCTGCCCGGCGCCAAGGACTTCCTGGACGCCCTGCGCCGGGAGACTCAGGCCGTCATCCTCAGCGACACCTTTGAGGAGTTCGCCAAGCCCCTCATGGAGAAGCTGAACTGGCCCACCATCCTCTGCAACTCCCTGGAGGTGGCGGAGAGCGGCGAGATCACGGGCTTTAAGATGCGCTGCCCCCAGTCCAAGCTCACAACCGTCCGGGCCCTCCAGTCCATGGGCTACGAGACCATCGCCGCCGGGGACAGCCACAACGACCTCGCTATGATCCGCGCCAGCAAGGCGGGCTTCCTCTTCCGCAGTACCGAGGCCATCAAGGCGGAGAACCCCGACCTCCCGGCCTATGAGCGCTTCGATGACCTCCTCTCCGCCATCCGGGCGGCACTCTGAGACGCTACCCGCCGCGGCGGGAAAAAATGAAAAGGGGACACGACATGAAGAACTTTGAGAAGCTGGGATTCTATCCCGCCGATATCCTCCTGCCCAAGGACGCCGACATGGAGAAGTGGGCCGTGGTGGCCTGCGACCAGTTCACCTCCCAGCCGGAGTATTGGGAGGCCGTGGAGAAGAACGTGGGCGGCGCGCCCTCCACCCTGCGGCTGATCCTGCCGGAGGCCAAGCTGAACGACCCCAACGTGGACGAGCACATCGCGGATATCAACGCCGCCATGAAGCGCTACCTGGACGAGGGCGTTTTCAAGACCCTGCCCGCCTCCCTGATCTATATTGAGCGCAAGCAGTCCGACGGCAAGATCCGCCACGGCCTCATCGGCATGGTGGATCTCGACCAGTATGACTTCACCCCCGGCTCCGGCGCCCTGATCCGGGCCACCGAGGGCACGGTGCTCTCCCGCATCCCGCCCCGGGTGCGGGTGCGGCAGGACGCCCCCATCGAGCTGCCCCACGTGATGCTCCTCATCGACGATCCCAAGGGCGGCGTCATCGAGCCCCTGACGGCGGAGAGCGCCGGGATGGAGAAGCTCTATGACTTCGAACTCCAGCAGGGCGGCGGCCGCCTCACCGGCTGGCAGCTCACCGCTGAGCAGGTGGCGAACGTCGCGGACGCTCTCGCCGCCCTCTGCACCCCCCAGGCCATGGAGGAGAAGTACGGCCTCCGGGACGCCGAACCCCTGCTCTTCGCCGTGGGCGACGGCAACCATTCTCTGGCCACCGCCAAGGCCTGCTACGAAAACCTCAAGAAGGTGACGCCGGAGAGCGAGTGGAAAAACCTCCCCGCCCGCTACGCTCTGGTGGAGGTCGTCAACAACCACGATGACGCCCTGCAGTTCGAGCCCATCCACCGGGTGGTCTTCGGCGCGGACCCCGAGACCTTTATGGCCGAGTTCAGGAAGGC
>CAKTSC010000306.1 GCA_934597465.1 uncultured Dysosmobacter sp. | reverse complement strand
GGCGTGGAGAAGCTGCTGGAGGACGGCCGGGTGGACTTCATCTTCCCGGCGGACTACTCCGAGGGCACCGCCCTGGACGCCACCGCCAAGGACATCCTCCGCCGCATCGCCATCACCGAGCGCCTGGACCGGGAGACCCAGCGCCAGCACAAAGCCATCGGCAGCGACCTCCTCCCCGACCAGGTAGAGCTCTTCTGATCCCCCCCACGCCGCCCTTCCGGGCGGCGCTTTTCTCCCCTTCTTTCAACCATCGGTTGAAGAGAATCTCCACCGACTCTACCGCCGATGTCTTCCGCTCCCGGGAGAGCCGTGCCATAATGGACCCATCAAGAACAAGGGAGGACGTTTTCCATGAAACATGAATTTTCCGACCGTCTCCGCTTCTGCCGCCGGCAGCGGGGACTGACCCAGGAGCAGCTGGCGGAGGCCATGGGCGTCAGCGTGGCGGCGGTGAGCAAGTGGGAGCTGGGGCAGTCCGCCCCGGAGCTGGAGACCCTTTTGGAGCTGGCGGACTTCTTCGACCTGTCGGTGGACGCCCTGCTGGGCTTCCGCCTGCGGGACGGCGGCTGCCAGGAGGCCGGGGCGCGCATCGACGCTGCCCGCCGGGAGAAGCGCTATGACGAGGGTGCCCGGGAGGCGGAGATGGCCCTGCAGAAATACCCCAACCGCTTCGCCGTGGTCTACCCGGCGGCCCGGCTCTTCCACATGGCGGGCATCGAGCGCAAGCGGGAGCCCGCCCTCCGCCGGGCGCTGGAGCTTCTCAGCCACGCCTGCCGTCTGCTGGATCAAAACAGCGACCCGGACATCAGCGAGACCAGCCTCCGCATCGAGATGGCGGACGCCCTCCTGGGCCTGGGGGAGGAGGAGCGGGCCATCGCCATGCTCCGCGCCAACAATCCCTGCGGCGTCAATGATGGGGACATCGGCTGCATCCTGGCGGGGATGGCCGGCCGCCGGGAGGAGGCCATGCCCCTCCTCAGCATCGCCCTGCTGCGGCACGTCACCGCCATCCTCCAGATCGGCAGCAAGCTTTGCAGCGTCTATGAGGATCGGGGCCGCCTGGATCAGGCGGATGAGATCCTGGCCTGGCTCTGCCCCTTCCTGCAGGGGTTGGAGCAGCCCGGCAGCATCAACTGCCTCACGAAGTTCCGGGCCGCCGCCCTGGGCGGCCGGGCCCAGCTGGCCTGGAAGGCTGGGCGGCAGGAGGACGCCTGCGCCCTCCTGCGCCAGGCCCTGACTCTGGCGGCGCGCTTTGACGCCGCCCCCAGCTACCGGGCGGACGCCATCCGCTGGTACGAGGGGCCGGAGACCGCCATGGCCTACGACAGCATGGGCGCTACCGCCGAAGACGCCGTCCGCCAGGCCTTCACCCAGCAGGGGGAGGATGCGGCAGCGGAAGCCTTCCTGGCAGCGCTCCAGGCGGAGGGCTGAGGGGAAGCGCCGCTCTCAAAGGGAAACCGCCGCGGCTCTGCCGCGGCGGTTTTTCATTCCGGATGGCTGGAGCCCGGCATTTCCGGCGCTCAGTCCAGGATCTCCGGGGCTTACCCCAGCTTCTCCTGCTCGTCCACCAGCTCGCCGAAGAGCTTCAGGGCGGCGTTGACGGGGGCGGGGCTGGACATATCCACGCCCGCGATCTTCAGCAGGCTGATGGGGTCGGTGCTGGAGCCGCCGGAGAGGAACTTCTTGTAGTCCGCCACGGCGCTCTCGCCCTGGGACAGGATGCGGTCGGCGATGGCCACGGCGGCGGAGAAGCCGGTGGCATACTGGAAGACGTAGTAGTTGTAGAAGAAGTGGGGGATGCGGGTCCACTCCAGGGCGATCTGGGGATCGGAGACCATGTCGGGGCCGAAGTAGAGCTTGTTGAGCGCCAGATACTTCTCGCTGAGGGCGTCGGCGGTGAGGGTCTGGCCGCCCTCCACCATCCGGCCCATGGCCAGCTCAAACTCCGCGAACATGGTCTGGCGGTACACCGTGCCCTTGAACTGATCCAGGAAGTGGTTGATGAGGTAGGCCCGTTCCTTGGGATCCGCGGTCTTGCCCAGCAGGTGGCGCATCAGCAGCACCTCGTTGCAGGTGGAGGCCACCTCGGCCACGAAAATCACGTAGTCGCTGGTATTGGTGGGCTGGTGGGTGACGGAGTGGTAGCTGTGGAGGGCGTGGCCCATCTCGTGGGCCAGGGTGAACTGGCAGTCCAGGTTGTCCTTGTGGTTCAGGAGGACATAGGGATGGGGCTTGCCGCTGCCGGTGGAGTAGGCGCCGCCCCGCTTGCCCACGTTCTCCCGGACGTCGATCCAGCGGTGGTCGAAGCCTTCCCGCAGCAGGTCGGTATAGTCCTTGCCCAGGACGGCCAGGGCCTCCAGCACCGTCTCCTTGGCGGTCTCATAGGGGATGACGCTGTCGGC
>CAKTSC010000305.1 GCA_934597465.1 uncultured Dysosmobacter sp. | reverse complement strand
GTTTAAATTTGTAAATAAGGTATGGAGAGATACATATAAAAGTATTTTTCCTGAAGAGGTTTTTTTAGAAAAAGAATTTTTAGCCTTAGGGGTGCCGGTAACCGTTACAACGGCCGACGGCAGCTACGGCCAAAAGGGCTTTGTAACCGCCGCGCTGCACAATTTAAACTACACCTACCTTTACGCCTGCGGGCCGCTGCCCATGCTCCAAAGCCTCTGCCGCGCCACGGAAAAGCCGGGCTTCCTCAGTCTGGAGGCCCGGATGGGCTGCGGCTTCGGGGCCTGCATGGGCTGCACCGTCGAGACTGCTTTCGGGCCCCGGCGGGTCTGCCGGGAGGGCCCGGTCTTCCGAAGGGAGGAGCTTTCATGGTGAACACCAAGGTCACACTCTGCGGCCTGCCTCTGGATAACCCCGTGATCCCCGCCAGCGGGACATTCGGCTACGGCTACGAATTTGCGGAGCTCTACGACATCAACTGCCTGGGGAGCCTTGCCTGCAAGGGCACCACCCGAGAGCCCCGGCTGGGGAACCCCCAGCCCCGCATCGCCGAGACGCCCGGCGGGATGCTCAACGCCGTGGGCCTTCAGAATCCCGGGGTGGACGCGGTGCTCCGGGAGGAGCTGCCCCGGCTGGCGCGGGTCTTCCGCAAGCCCATCCTGGCCAACGTCAGCGGCTTCTCCCGGGAGGAGTACGTGGAGGTCTGCCAAAAGCTGGACGCCTGCCCCCAAGTGGGCTGGCTGGAGGTGAACATCTCCTGCCCTAACGTCCACGGGGGCGGCATGAGCTTCGGCACGGAGCCCAAGGCCGCGGCGGCGGTGACCCGGGCGGTGAAGGACGCTGTGCGAAAGCCCGTCATCGTGAAGCTCTCGCCAAACGCCGCCAGCCTCCCGGACATCGCCCGGGCCTGCGAGGACGCCGGAGCGGACGCCCTCTGCCTCATCAATACCTTCCTCGGCATGCGCCTTGACCTCCGGACGCGGCGGCCACTGCTGGCCAACGGCACCGGCGGGCTCTCCGGCCCTGCCGTCTTCCCCCTGGCCCTGCGGATGGTCTGGCAGGTCTACGAGGCCGTCCGCATCCCCCTGATCGGGGCCGGCGGCGTCTCCTCGGCGGAGGACGTGCTGGAGATGATGCTGGCGGGAGCCGCCGCCGTGGAGGTGGGGGCCGCCAACCTGGTGGATCCCTTCGCCTGCCGGAATATCGTGAAGGCCCTGCCGGGGGCTATGGAGCATTACGGGATCCGGGATCTCAACGACATCATAGGAGGTGCCCATTAATGGGAAAGGACGTCATCATCGCGCTGGACTTTGAGAGCCGGGAGAAGACCCTGGCTTTCCTGGATCGCTTCCCCGAGCGGAAGCCCTACGTCAAGATCGGAATGGAGCTCTTCTACGCCGAGGGCCCCGCCATCGTGCGTGAGGTGAAGGCCCGGGGCCACCGGATCTTCCTGGATCTCAAGCTCCACGATATCCCCAACACCGTGCGCCGGGCCATGGCGGCCCTCTCGGCCCTGGACGCGGACATGGTGAACCTCCACGCAGCAGGCACCCGGGCCATGATGGAGGCCGCCCGGGAGGGGCTCACCCGGTCGGACGGCAGCCGTCCGCTGCTCATCGCCGTCACCCAGCTGACCTCCACCGGCCAGGAGAGCATGGAGCGGGAGATCGGCATCCCGCGCCCCCTGCCGGAGGTGGTGCTGGACTACGCCCGGAACGCCGCCTCGGCGGGGCTGGACGGCGTGGTCTGCTCCCCCCTGGAGGCGGGGCGGATCCACGAAGTCTGCCCCGCGGGCTTCCTCACCGTGACGCCGGGCATCCGCTTCGCAGACTCCCGGACGGATGACCAGGTGCGGATCACCACCCCTGCCCGGGCCCGGGAGCTGGGCTCGGATTACATCGTCGTCGGCCGCCCCGTCACCGGGGCGGCGGATCCCGCGGCGGCCTACCGCCGCTGCGTGGAGGAGTTCCTGGGCTGAGGGCCCACGGAGAAAGGAGCCAGTATGAACGAGATGAACGAGACAGAACGGGAGATCGCGGAGGGCCTGCTCTCCATCCGGGCGGTCTTCCTCCGGCCGGAGGAACCCTTCACCTGGGCCAGCGGCATCCAGAGCCCCGTCTACTGCGACAACCGCCTGATCCTGACGGCGCCCCAGGTGCGCACAAAGGTGGAAGCGGCCCTGGCGGAGCTGATCCGCACGGAGTACCCGGCGGCGGAGGTGCTGATGGGCACCAGCACCGCTGGTATCGCCCATGCGGCCATCGCGGGCCACCTGCTGGGCCTGCCCATGGGCTACGTCCGGGCCTCCGGCAAGGATCACGGCCGGAAAAACCAGATCGAGGGCCGCCTGGAGCCGGGGCAGAAGGTGGTGGTGGTCGAGGATCTCATCTCCACCGGCGGCAGCGTGCTGGAC
>CAKTSC010000304.1 GCA_934597465.1 uncultured Dysosmobacter sp. | reverse complement strand
AAGCCCTCCGACAGCTTCATGAAGGTGGCCCAGAAGACCTCCAGCCCACCGGCGGCGATGAGGATGCCCCATGCCATGATACATCAATCCTTTCTCTTATTGGGTCCCGGGCCCCGAAGCCCAGCAAAAAAATAAAAAAGCGCCCGCCCCGCGTCTTTGAAAGCCTGACGACACGGGGTGAACGCTCCTCCCCCACCCGGCGGCGAGGGAGCCGTGAGGGTAGGATAGCACGAACGGGGGAAAAGGCAAGGGGGAAACGCGGCGGCACGGAGCCTTGACGCGAAAAAGAAAGACGGGCGGAGCCCGTCTTTCTTTTTGTTCTGTGTTTTCCCGCGGCCTGTTACTTGCTGAGGGCCTCGTCGATGGCCTTGGCGGCGGTCTTGCCGGCGCCCATGGCCAGGATGACGGTGGCGGCGCCGGTGACGGCGTCGCCGCCGGCGTAGACGTTCTCACGAGAGGTGAGGCCGTCCTCATTCACCACAATGCCGCCCTTGCGGTTGATCTCCAGGCCCTTGGTGGTGGACTTGATGAGAGGGTTGGGGCTGGTGCCCAGCGCCATGATGACGCAGTCCACGTCCAGCTCGAACTCGCTGCCCTTCACCTCGATGGGACGGCGGCGGCCGGAGGCATCGGGCTCGCCCAGCTCCATGCGGATGCAGCGGATGGCGGTAACGTCGTCATTCTCGTCGGCCAGGATCTCCACGGGGTTGCAGAGGGTGCGGAAGATGATGCCTTCCTCCTCGGCGTGCTCCACCTCTTCCTTCCGGGCGGGGAGCTCCTCCATGCCGCGGCGGTAGACGATGCTGACCTCGGCACCCAGGCGCTTGGCACAGCGGGCGGCGTCCATGGCCACGTTGCCGCCGCCCACGACGGCCACCTTCCTGGGGTGCTGGATGGGGGTGTCAGAATCGGGCCGGTAGGCCTTCATCAGGTTGATGCGGGTCAGGAACTCGTTGGCGGAGTAGACGCCGCGATAGTTGACGCCGGGGATGTCCATGAACATGGGCAGGCCCGCGCCGGAGCCGATGAAGACGGCCTCGAAGCCCATCTCCTGCTGCAGCTCGTCGATGGAGACGGTGCGGCCGATGACGGTATCGGTGGCGATGGTGACGCCCATGGCCTTCAGGCCGTCCACTTCCTTCTGGACGATGGCCTTGGGCAGACGGAACTCGGGGATGCCGTAGACCAGCACGCCGCCGGCCAGGTGCAGGGCCTCGAAGACGGTGACATCGTACCCCTTGCGGGCAAGGTCGCCGGCGCAGGTAAGGCCCGCGGGGCCGGAGCCTACGACAGCCACCTTATGGCCGTTGGAGGCAGGCTTTTCGGGGGCGGCAGTGGTATGCTCCCGGTGCCAGTCGGCCACGAAGCGCTCCAGCCGGCCGATGCCGACGCTCTCGCCCTTGATGCCGCGGACGCAGTACTTCTCGCACTGGCTCTCCTGGGGGCAGACGCGGCCGCAGACGGCGGGCAGGGCGGAGGTAGCGGCGATGATCTGGTAGGCGGCCTCGAAGTCGCCCTCGGCGACTTTGGCAATGAAGTCGGGGATATGTACCATCACGGGGCAGCCCTGCATGCAGGGCTTGTTCTTGCAGTGGAGGCAGCGCTGGGCCTCGTCCAGGGCCTGGGCCTCGGTGTAGCCCAGGGCCACCTCATTGAAGTTGCCGCTGCGGATATGGGGATCCTGGGAGGGCATGGGATTCTTCTTCAAGCTCATGTTAGCCATGCCTCACGCCTCCTTCCGGTAGAGATTGCAGACTTCCTCATGCTTGCGCATCTCGAAGTCACGGTACATCTGGTTGCGCTTGACGGCCAGGTTCCAGTCCACCTGGAAGCCGTCGAAGTCCGGGCCGTCCACGCAGGCGAACTTCATCTCGCCGCCCACGCTGAGGCGGCAGCCGCCGCACATGCCGGTGCCGTCGATCATGATGGGGCTCATGGAGACGGTGGTGGGGATGCCGTAGGGCTTGGTGGTCATGCAGACGAACTTCATCATGACCATGGGGCCGATGGCGAAGATCTCGTCATACTGGTTGCCGCTGTCGATGAGCTCCTTGAGGGCTTCGGTGACGAGGCCCTTCTGGCCGTAGGAGCCGTCGTCGGTACATACCTTCAGGACGGAGGAGGCGGCGGCGAACTTGTCCTCCAGGATCACGAGATCCTTATTCTTGAAGCCGATGACGGCGTGGACTTCCGCCCCGTCGTCGTGGAACTTCTTCAGCACGGGATAGGCAATGGCGCAGCCGACGCCGCCGCCCACCACGCAGACCTTCTTCTTGCCGGCGGTCTCGGTGGCCTTGCCCAGGGGACCCACGAAGTCCTGCAGGCAGTCGCCCTCGTTGAGGTGGTTCATCTTCTCGGTGGTGGCGCCCACGATCTGGGCGATGATGCTGACGGTGCCCTTCTCGGGGTCATAGTCATGGATGGTCAGGGGGAT
>CAKTSC010000303.1 GCA_934597465.1 uncultured Dysosmobacter sp. | reverse complement strand
TGTTCCAGCGGATCAAGCGGTACCTGGAGCGGGAGAGCCTGCGTACCGGCAGGAAGCTCACCCAGCGGGACTTCGTTCTGGGCCTCATCACCCAGGCCCTGGACGCCGCGGACGCGGATGGTACCGACACGGAGCAGGATGCCCCCACGGAGGCCCCTACCGGGCCCTGTGAGGAGCCTTCCCCGGAAGAGGCGGGTACGGAGCCCAGCGAGGAAGACGAGGCCGTGTGAGGCCGTAAAAGCGAAAACCACCCAGGAGATCCGCCCAGGGCATCCGACGCAGTTCGGATGCCCTGGGCGGCTTTTTCGCGTTTTGAGAGAAAGGAGGAAGAGAATGCGAAGCGAAAGTAGCCGTCACTTCACGGAGAAGGAGATGCGCCTCGCCAGGGAGACGGATCTGCCAACACTGCTGACGAGCCTGGGGTATCAGGTCAAACGGATCGGCAGGTACCATACCACGGCGGAGATGGACAGCTTGCGGATCAAGGACCGGAGGACCTGGTTTCGGTACTCGGAGAATACCGGCGGGGACGCCATCGACTTCCTGCGGCGCTTTTGCGGGAAGTCCTTCCTGGAGGCGAGTATCTGCTGGCCTTCCACGGGCGGGCGAGGGATTCTCCCGCCCGGGAGGTGCCGGAAACACGAGAGAATGAGCCGCCAAAGCCTTTCATCCTGCCGCCCAAGAATACGGATGACCGCCGGGTCTTTGCCTACCTCCGCAAGCGGGGCATCGCGCTGCGGGTGATCCGCCGTTTCCTGGAGAGCGGGCTCCTCTACGAGGACGCCGTCCACCACAACTGCGTGTTCGTGGGCAGGGATGGCTCCGGCCAGGCGAGATACGCCGGACTGCGGGGGACCTATGTTAGGGACGGGAAGGGCTTCCGGGGAGATGTGAGCGGCAGCGAGAAGGATGTTGGATTCTCTATCCCGTATGATGCCGCCTCCCAGCGGGGTTGGGTATTCGAGGCGCCCATCGACCTTATGAGCTATCTCACGCTCCATCGGGGGCCCATCAACGCCGTGGCCCTTTGCGGGCTGTACGACGGCGCCTTGCGGACGTACCTGCGGGAGCATCCTGGGGTTCAGAGTATCGTCCTGTGCCTGGATGCCGACCAGCGGGGCCGGGAGACTGCCCGCCAGCTCCGGGAGAAGTACAGCGGGGAGGGCTACACCGTGACGGTGGAGGAGCCCGCCGCCGGGAAGGACTGGAATGAGTACCTGCAAAAACGGAAAAGCGCCGGAAGGGAGGTGAGGGCCATGTGAGAGAATGATCCCCATTGCAACAAAACGACAGAATAAAGAAGGAGGACGTGTACTTGAATCAGAATCATACCATTTCCCGCCGTGCCGTGGCGCTGCTGCTGACGCTGGTCCTGTGTATCGGCATGGTCCCCAGTGCGATGGCCGGGCAGCAGAACAGCTACCACGATCCCGCGGAGCACTGGATGCAGGCCAGCAACCGGACCAACGAGCTGGACATCAACTCCGTCGTGACCCACGAGACCTTCTACTGCGCTACCTGCCGGGACAATACGGACTTCACCGTCTGGCGGGTGCCGGAGTACACGAAGTCCGGCGAGACGGCCATGAACCGCAACGTCAAGTATTCCAACGGCATGTGCATGGATGAGAAGACGCTGGGCAATCTGGACGCGGGCGTGCCCGGCCAGGACGCCAGCTATACCGGCTACCACTGGACGAAGTCCGTATGCGGCCGCTGCGGGGACTGGAACAGCAATGAGACCAGTGGGGCCCCTTACGCCTGGGACAAGAACATCTACGTCCTCCACGACTGCGCCGCCAAGTTCTCAGAGGACCTGCCGGAGACGGTCTCCTATGAGTATGTGGACGGCAAGTACCACCGTTCCGTGACCAAGGGCGGCAGCTACTGCTGCTTCTGCTACGGCACGAATTACACGCAGTCCTCCCGGCTGGACCGCCACAGCATGACAGCGGAGACCCTGCCCCAGCCCGCCAATGGCCGGTTCGCCACGGTGGAGAAGTGTGACCTCTGCGGTTTCACCCAGTATGACTACACCGCCGCCAAGGTGGTCGTGGCCAGCTACTACGGCGTGGCGGATGGCCAGCCCCACACCATCAGCGTCACCAATCTGTCTGATGCCAGCGTCCGTACCGTCATCCGTTACGGCAGCAGCGCGGACAGCTGCACCCTGGCCTCCGCCCCCGCCTATACCGAGGAGGGGCAGTACACGGTCTACTATGCCGTCACCTACACCTGCAATGGCGTGAGCATGACGGAGAACGGCGTGGCCAATGTCTGGCTGCGGGATACCGAGCCCAGTGCGGACGGCAAGTGCGCCTGCGGCTGCGGCGATCCCAACTGCGGCTGCCAGGAGAAGGACTGCGGCGGGAACTGCTGCGGTGACAAGGGCTGCGGGGAGAACCATCATTTCATTCTGCTGGATAAGACTCCGGCC
>CAKTSC010000302.1 GCA_934597465.1 uncultured Dysosmobacter sp. | reverse complement strand
CGCCCGGCCGGAGTTCATCCGGGAGGGCGTCATGGACTGCCTGGTGGAGCCGGAGCGCAGCATCCAGTTCCGGGTGCCCTGGGTGGATGACGCCGGGCACGTCCGGGTGAACCGGGGCTACCGGGTGCAGTTCAACAGTGCCATCGGCCCCTACAAGGGCGGTTTGCGCTTCCATCCCTCCGTCAACGAGAGCATCATCAAGTTCCTGGGCTTCGAGCAGATCTTCAAGAACAGCTTGACCGGCCTGCCCATCGGCGGCGGCAAGGGCGGCAGCGACTTCGACCCCAAGGGCAAGTCCGACGCCGAGGTCATGCGCTTCTGCCAGAGCTTCATGTCCGAGCTCTTCAAGCACATCGGCCCGGATACCGACGTCCCCGCCGGGGACATCGGCGTGGGCGGCCGGGAGATCGGATACCTCTTCGGCCAGTATAAGCGGCTCTGCAATGAGTTCACCGGCGTCCTCACCGGCAAGGGCCTCAGCTACGGCGGCAGCCTTGCCCGCAAGGAGGCCACGGGCTATGGCCTCTGCTACTTCACGGACAACATGCTCCGGGCCAACGGCCGCAGCTTCGAGGGGGCCACGGTGGTGATCTCCGGCTCCGGCAACGTGGCCATCTACGCCTGCGAGAAGGCCGCCCAGCTGGGGGCCAAGGTGGTGGCCATGTCGGACTCCGCGGGCTACGTCCACGATCCCGCGGGCATCGACCTGGCTCTCGTCAAGCAGCTCAAGGAGGTGGAGCGCCGCCGCATCCGGGACTACGCCGCCCGGCGCCCCGGCGCGGCGTATCACGAGGGCTGCCGGGATATCTGGAGCATCCCCTGCGATATCGCCCTGCCCTGCGCCACCCAGAACGAGATCAACGAGGCTTCCGCGAAGCTCCTGGCCAAGAACGGCTGCTTCGCCGTGTCGGAGGGGGCCAACATGCCCTCCACGCCGGAGGCCATCGCCGTCTACCGGGCCGCCGGACTGCTCTTCGCCCCGGCCAAGGCCGCCAATGCCGGGGGCGTGGCCACCTCCGCCCTGGAGATGAGCCAGAACTCCATGCGCTACTCCTGGAGCTTCGAGGAGGTGGATAACCGCCTGCGGCACATCATGACGGAGCTCTACCACAACGCCGCCAACGCGGCGGAGGCCTACGGCATGCCCGGCGACCTGGCCGCAGGGGCCAATATCGCGGGCTTTTTGAAGGTGGGCGACGCCATGCTGGCCTACGGCGTGGTGTAAGACGCCCTGCTCCCAGCATCCCAAGCCCCAGATCCCCAAAGCCCTCCGGAACTTTGCCGGGGCGCCGTAAAACAGAGAATGGAGCGTATCGGCAGCGATACGCTCCATTTTTTCTGCCAACCTGCGATGGAACGGGGGACAGGCCATTGGCGAGTGGTTGCGATAACGCCCACCAGCGCGGCGGCCCGTGGCTCTCCCTTGGGGAGCGGGTGCGATGATTCCCACCAGCGCGGCAGCACTCCCTTTGGGAGAGCTGTCACCGCAGGTGACTGAGAGGGCCTTGCAGTCTTTTGAGAGGGCCGTCTTTCGGCATGGCCTTTGCTGACCCTCTCCGTCCTCGCTGCGCTCGGCCACCTCTCCCGGAGGGAGAGGCAAGGGGGGCGCCGGAGGGGTGTTTTGCGTCTTTTGCCGGAGTTTCTCCGGAATTCGGGAAAGCCGCCTGTTTCTTTCTGAAACAGGCGGCTTTTCTGCGCTTTTTTCCGGTTTCCGACGGGAGGCGGAGCGGGGGGCAAAACCGTGCAGGGATTTCTGAAAACGTCCAAAACCGGGAAAAAAAGGGGGAAAATATCGGAAGTTCGCCAAAAAATGGGGATCTATAATGGATGGAAGATCCTGGGGAAAACGAAGCCCGGCGGCCAGATCATTCCGGCAGCCGGGAGAATCGCCAACGGCGGCGCGTTTTCGCAGAGTGCTCCACTCATGGAGAGTCCGCACACTTTGAAACACGGATGCTTTTACAACAAAACGCGAGCGTTTGCAAGAGTTGCCGGGAAATTTTCGTGGGAAATTGCACCATATCTTTGCAAAGTTTCCGTTTTGTCCCTTCAAACGCCGCCGTTTTCCCCGTTTCGGGGCCGCTGCGCAGTCATTTCCGCAGTCCCGGCCGGGCAGGGTCAACAAACATCAGGAGGAATCATCATGGCGAAAGGTGAAAACATTTTCAAACGGAAGGACGGCCGCTGGGAGGCCCGCTACCGTGGCGGCGCACACCATGGAGAGCTGCGGCTGCCCGGTCTGCGCCGGGCGGGTGAAGCCCCGGCGGGGGTACGGAGCGCCAAAGCGGGAGCATCCGGCCCTGGCTGCGCCGGGAAAATGAAGACGGAGAGCTCAGATCGCGGTGAAAGCGCCGCCCGCCGGGAACGGCGGGCGGCGCTTTTGGCGGTTTTGGGAGCGGCTTTCCTTGGGCGCGGCGGGGGCAGCTGCGGAGGGTTTTCC
>CAKTSC010000301.1 GCA_934597465.1 uncultured Dysosmobacter sp. | reverse complement strand
CGATGTGGGTCTCGGCGTGGAGGATGGCGGCGTCCTGGATGTTGGTGTTCTCCCCCACGGTGATGGGGCCCTCGTCGCCCCGGATCACTGCCTGAAACCAGACGCTGACGCCCTTGCCCAGCGTCACGTCCCCCACCACCACGGCGGTGTCGGCGATGAAGACGTTCTCGTCGCTTTTCCTCAGCTCGTATGCCATGCTGACGCTTCCTTTCCCGTTACAGCGCGAAGTTTCCGTTTCGGAAGATGGGCGCCTCTTTCCCGTCATGGGTGGTGCCGGTGATGGAGAGATCCGCCGTGCCCACCATGAAGTCCACGTGGGTGACGGAATCGTTGAGACCGCGGGCCTTCAGCTCCTCCTTAGTCATGCTCTCGCCGCCCCGGATGCACTCAGGGTACGCCTCGCCGAAGGCCAGATGGCAGGAGGCGTTCTCATCAAAGAGCGTATTATAGTAGAGGATCTTCTGGTTGGAGATGGGGGAATCATAGGGCACCAGGGCCACCTCGCCGAAGCGGGAGGCGCCCTCGTCCTCGCTGATGGCGGCTTTCAGGATGTCCTCGCCCTTTTGGGCGTGGGCCTCCACGATCTTGCCATCCTTGATAACGAAGTGGAACCCCTCGATGATGTTGCCGTTGTGCACCAGGGGCAGGGCGGCGTAGACCACGCCGTCGATGCCGTCTCGCAGGGGGGCGGTAAAGATCTCCTCCGTGGGCATGTTGGCGATGAAGAAGGGCCCCGCCTTGCAGTTGGTGCCGCCGCCAGCCCAGAGATGATCCTCCGGCAGGCGGATGGTGAGATCCGTCCCCAGGCTGTTGGTATAGTGGAGGGAAGCCAGGCGCAGCTCATTGAGCTTCTCCGTCCGGCGCTGGATGGTATCCATGTGCTGCTGCCAGCGCTCCACGGCCCTGCCGTCCCCCTGGACGCGGACGGCCTCCAGGATGGCGTCCCAAAGCTTGTCCATGGCCTCGTCCTCGGAGACGCCGGGGAAGACGGTCTTGGCCCAGGTGGGAATGGGGATGGATGCGATGCACCAGGGGATGCCGTTGCTCATCTGCTGGCGGTTGAAGATGTCCAGCGCCTGGCTCCCGGCCCGGTTGGCCCGGGTCAGGCGGTCGGGGTCCACGCCCCGCAGGGCCTCGGGGTCCCGGGCGGAGATGGCGAGATACGCCGTGCCCTCCAGGGCATAGTCGTTGAAGAAGTGCCGCCGCCAGAGGGGAACCTCGTCGAAGACGGCGTCGTCCGCGTGGAGGTAACGGAGGCGGTCCAGCTGATCATCCCGCCAGTTCATCACCACTTCCCGGCAGCCGGCGGCATAGGCCTCCTCCGCGCACATCCGGGCAAACCACGCGCAGTCCACCGGAGAGGCGATGACGAGGGTCTGGCCCTTCTGGATGTTGAGGCCCATGCGGATCAGGAGCTGGGCATACTCCCGGAGCTTTTCCGTGCGATCTTTCATATCTGTTCCTTTCCCGGCGGTCATCCGCCGCTTGAGAGTTCATCTTCCGCGGAAGCCCTGGCAGGCGCCTGCTCCTGCCGGCGGAGGGCCTTGTCCTTCCGCAGGGCGATGAGGGTCCCGTTGAGCTCCGCCCCCAGGATGAGGATGGCGGCGGTGAAGTTCAGCCAGATCAGAAGCACGATCACCGCGCCGATGGAGCCGTAGAAGAGGGAGTAGGAGGCAAAGTTCTCCACATACCAGGAAAAGAGGTAGGCCGTCACCATCCAGCCCAGGAGGGCCGCCAGCACCCCGGGATAGAGGTCCCGGGCCCGGAGGTGGGTATCCTGGGGCAGGGCGTAGAGGAAGTAGAGGGCGAAGTACATCACAAGGCCCATCACCGGGAAACGGAGCCGCTGCCAGAGGGAGGCCATGTAGACCGGCAGGCCGAAGTGGTCGATGGCGTAATCCAGCGCCGCCTCGCCCACGCTGACCAAAACCAGCGTCAGCACGATGGTGACGATGAGCATCACGGTATAGAGGAGGGACTTGAGCGTGTGGCGGATGGGGGCCTTGGGGGGACCTAAGCGGTAGGCCGTGCGCACCGCCCGCATCAGGGTGTTGGTGGCCCGCATGGGGAAGTAGATGGAGAAGAAGAGGCCGAAGAGCAGCAGCTTCAGGCTGGGGTTATCCGTCACATACTGAAGGTACATCCCCAGAAGCTCCACCACCTCGCTGGGGAGGAACTCCCCGGCGGCGTGGGTGAGGCCGGTGACATCCAGGTGGAGCTGGCCCAGAAGCGCGCTGAAGAAGATGGTCAGAGGGAAGATCATAAAGAGGAGGTAGAAGGCCAGGGCCGCCGCCTGGATGGGCACGTTGTGCCCGAGATACCGGTTCACCATCAGCCAGCAGCCCCGGAGGAAGCCGTTCTCCGGCGGGCGGACGCTCTTTCCTTTTCGCCATCGCCAGGCCATCGCGCTCCCTCCTCTCTCTCGCTTTTGTGTGATCCTGCCGGGGC
>CAKTSC010000300.1 GCA_934597465.1 uncultured Dysosmobacter sp. | reverse complement strand
CTGCTGGGCCTGGTCTTCGTGAGCTGCTGCGTCCTGTGCCTGGCGTTCTACGCCGCCATGGCCATCGGCCACAGCTTCGCGAACCACAAGGTCCTCTACTCCGTCCTCAGCTTCCTGGGCCTGCAGTTCGTGATGCAGCTCCTCAGCGGCGGCCTCCTGGTGGGCACCAACTATAACCGCGTCTTCGTGCTTCCCTCCCAGGACGCGGTCCTGGCCATGCACAGCGCCATGCTGACCCTCATCGCCAGCACCGCCGTCTTCGGCGCCATCTACTATGTCATCACCGTCCTCTTCCTGAAGAAGCGGCTGAACCTGGAGTAAGCGATCCCATCCCGATGAAAGGAGGCCCCACCATGGCTCTCGGCACCGGCGGCTGGCACGCCCTCTTTATGACCTTTCTTGTGGGCATGACGCCTGTTTTAGAGCTTCGGGGCGCCATCCCCCTGGGGGTGGCGGCGGGACTGCCCCCGCTGACGGCCTGCGCCGCCGCGATCCTGGGCAACATCGTCCCCGTCCCCTTCATCATGCTCCTGGTCCGACGGGTCTTCCGCTGGCTGCGGAAGACCGCCTTCCTCGGCCCCAAGATCGACTGGCTGGAGCGCCGGGCCCATCTGAAGGGCCGCATGGTGCGGAAATACCGCCTGCCGGGGCTCATCCTCCTGGTGGCCATCCCCCTGCCGGGGACGGGCGCCTGGACGGGGGCGCTGGTCGCCACCCTGCTGGATATCCGCCTGCGCCAGGCATTCCCGGCCATCGCGGCGGGGGTGGTCATCGCGGGGGTCATCATCACGGCCCTCACCGTGGGCGTGGCGGGCCTGCTGTGACGCCCCGGGCAAGAAGAAAAAGGAACCGCGCCTCCGGCATTCGCCGGAGGCGCGGTTTTTGCGGTCTCCCTCAGCCCTCCAGGAAGGCCAGGGGATCCACGGGCTCCTCGTCCTGAAGGACGGCGAAGTGCAGGTGGGGGCCCAGGGCCGTCTCGCTGAGGGCACTGTTGCCCACGGCGCCGATGACCTGCCCGGCCCGGACACTGTCCCCGGCCTTCACCGGCGGATCGGCGGAGAGGCTGGCGTAGACGGTCTTGCGGCCGTCCCCGTGATCCAGCACCACGGTAGTGCCCAGCAGGTCGTTCTCCGTGACGGAGGCCACCGTACCGGCGCAGGCAGCGCAGACCTCGGCCCCCTCCGCCGCGGCGATGTCCAGGCCCTCGTGGGTGCGCCAGTCGGCCAGGGTATCGTTATACTGCAGGGCATCCGCCGAGAAGGCAGCCACCGCCTCCCCCTCCAGGGGCACCACGATCACCGTGGGCGCGGCGGGGGTCACGGGCGGGGTCTCCGGCTGCTCGTCTGCCGCGGGCTGGGGCGGCTCCGGCTTCTCCGGCACCACCGGAAGGGTCAGCGGCAGGGAGACCTCCTCCGTGTCCCCGGGATCGGGGGTCTCGCTGCTGTCCCCGGCGATGACCTGGGGGGTCTCCACCGGGCGGACGGCGTTCCGGGACGCCCGGAAGGCCGCCGCCAGGGCCGCCAGGGCGCAGAGCCCCAAGACCACCCAGAGCCAGCCGCCGACGTGTGCTTTTTCCTGACGATGCATACTACATCCCTCCTTTTTCTCCCAGTTTTGCCCGGGAGGGCGGGAATTATACCGGAGGGGCGGAAATTTTTCGCCCATTTTGTGGCTTTTTTCACAAAATGGGCTTGCCAAGGCCCGCGCCTCTCCGGTATAATGTTAATATCCCGTTAAGGAAAAACGACCGTCCCGGCCGCCGGGAAGAAACAAGGAGGTATCCCCTTGCAGCGACGTGCCCATCCGCTTTTCCTCGTTGGTCTCGCCTTCTCCCTGGGCTTTATCGGCCTGGGCTTTCTGCTTGCCTCCCCCAGGGAGGTGATCCGGGGGCTCTGGCGCATCGCCACGGAGCAGGATCTCCTCATCACGGACTACTTCGCCCTGGCGGGCGTGGGCCCGGCCCTGGTGAATGCGGGGCTGGTGACGCTGGTCTCCGTGCTGCTGATCCAGTTCTCCGGCGACACCTATAACGGCTTCACCCTGGTGGAGCTGAGCCTGATGGCGGGCTTCGCCCTCTTCGGGAAGAACCTCTTCAACATCACCCCCATTCTCCTGGGCACACTGCTCTACGCCCGCTACCAGAGGGAGCCCTTCTCCAAGTACGTGGGCGTGGGCCTTCTCTCCACGGCCCTCTCCCCTCTCGTCAGCTTCCTGGCCTTCGGTTCCATCCACGCGTCCCTGCCCCTGTCCCTGGGGGCGGGGCTGGCGCTGGGCTTCCTGCTGCCGCCCCTGGCAGCCTATACCTACAAGATCCAGAACGGCATGAACCTCTACAACATGGGCTTCGCCTGCGGGCTCCTCGCCATGATGATCGTCCCGGTGCTGACGGCCTTCGGCGACCGGCCCACCCAGGTCCTCTACTGGTACGACCAGCACCAGACGGAGATCATCC
>CAKTSC010000299.1 GCA_934597465.1 uncultured Dysosmobacter sp. | reverse complement strand
CCCTGACGGTCTCCGGCGTGGAGGATGTGGAGCGCTTCGATGAGACCGGCATCGTCATGGCCACCTCCGCCGGGATCCTCACCGTCACCGGGGAGGGCCTGCACATCGGCCAGCTCTCCCTGGAGGGCGGCGAGCTCCACGTGGACGGCCGCATCGACTCCGTCTGCTATGAGGATCCCGCCGGCCAGGGCGGCGGGGGCTGGCTGCGGAGGCTGCTGGGCGGATGAGAAATCAGGTCTCCGCCCAGCTGCTGCTCTTCGGCCAGTCCATCCTCCTGGGGCTGGGGCTGGGCCTGCTCTATGACCTGCTGCGGCCCCTGCGGCGGCGCAGCGGGCACTTGGCCCCCCTCTGGGACGGGGGCTTCTGCCTGGCCCTGACGGCAGCGCTGGGCCTTTTCGCCCTGCGGCGGGGGGCGGGGGAGCTGCGGCTTTTCTGCCTGCTGGGGGCCCTGGGTGGGGCGGTGCTGGAGTTTACCTGCCTCTCCCCGTGGCTCTCACCCCTCTGGGACTTCTGGGCCCAGACGGCGGCGCTGGCCCTGCGCCTGCTGCTCCTGCCGCCAAGGCTCCTGCTGCGGGCTGTGAAAAAAGTGAAAAAGTTCCTCAAAAACCTCTTTTATTTTTCCCGCAAATGGTTTACAATAAGGAAAATCGGCGCATTTTCCCACAGGGGCCGCCGCAAGGGAGGGAGCAGGCATGGCAAAGGCCGTAAAACAACGGAAGCTGGCGTCCGGCTTCCCCATCCGGATGATGATCCTGGCGCTGCTGGCGGTGCTGGGCTGGCAGATCTGGCGGATGCAGGCCCAAATCCGGCAGGCCGAGACGCAGCAGGCTGCGCTGCAGCAGCAGGTGCAGCTCCAGCAGCAGGAAAACGACGCCCTGCAGAAAAGCATCGACCAGGGCGGCAGCCGCGAGGAGATGGAGCGCATCGCCCGGGATGAGCTGGGCCTGGTGAGCCCCGGCGAGCGGGTCTTTGTGGATATCGGCCGCTGAGGGCGGCAGCCCCCGGCGCATCAAATCAAGAGGTAAGGAGAACGGGAGTGGGTATGGAGCCTGAGGTCGGCATGATTCTGGAAGGGAAGGTCACTAGCATCCTGAAGTTCGGCGCCTTCGTGGCGCTGGAGGGCGGCCGCTCGGGGCTGGTACATATCTCCGAGATCGCCCCCACCTTTGTCAACGACGTGCATGATTTCCTGCAGGAGGGCCAGACCGTCCGGGTCAAGGTGCTCTCCACGGAGAACGGGAAGATCAATCTCTCCATCAAGAAGGCCCTGCCCCAGGAGGAGCGCCCCCGCTCCTTCCGCCCCGCCCCGCGGAGCGGAGCGCCCCGTCCCGCCCCCCAGCGGGGCCCGGCCCGTCCCACGCCGCCCCCCCCTCCGCCCACGCCGGATCAGATCTTTGAGGACAAGCTCAAGCAGTTCATGACCGCTTCCGAGGGCCGGATGGCGGATCTCAACCGCAGCATGGACGGCCGCCGCGGCCGCCGCAGAAAGTGAATCCACCCGCCGGAGGAAGCCCCCGCTTCCCCCGGCGTTTTTCCGCCCCCGCGAAATGGAGAATGGGCGCGGTTGGTCAACCGGCCACCGGCGGCGGCCCGGGACGCCGCCCCCTTGCAATTCCCTTCCAGCGGCGCTATACTGTTGCCAAACGGCCCGCCCCGGCGGGCCAAGCTTTGCATCATCACCGCGCCCCTGGGCGCGAAGGAGGGATCTTCCATGGACAAGCCCTTTGAGCCCCTGCCCCTCACGGAAGGGAACGTGCAGCTCCTGCTGGATCGCTGCCGCCGCCCGGCGGACGGTCGGGAGGACTGGGACACCCAGGCCCTGGCGGAGAACCGCCGGGCCATCCGCTACCTTCTGGGCCAGCTGGCCCTCTGTCATGAGGGCCCCCGGGCCCACCCGGCGGACGAGGCCTTCTGCCGCCGCTATGACGGCGCGGCCTGGACGGCCCAGCCCCAGCGCGTCATGGATCTTCTGACCCTGGGCCTCCGGGTGGGGGCCCTGACCCTCCGGCGGGAGGATCGCGCGGTGCTGCTGGCGGAGGATCTCCGCCCCACCCTCTCCCCGGAGGATCCCGCCTTCCCCGCCTGGTATGAAGGCGAGCGCCCCCGCTGGGAGCCCCGCTCCGCGCCGCCCCAGCCCCCAAAGATCTGCGGCGAGACCCTGCGCCGTCTCCTGGCCCAGGCCCAGGCCGGGGACGCCCAGGCCCAGTACCGCTGCGGGGCCATGCTCTACCAGGGGGAGGAGACCGACCCTGACCCCGCCGCGGCCCTCTACTGGCTGGAGCAGGCGGCCCGCCAGGGCCATGCCGACGCCCAGTGCAACTGCGGCACCTTCTACTATAACGGCATCGGCACCGACCCCGACCCCGCCCAGGCCCTCCTCTGGTACGAGCAGGCGGCCCGGCAGGGCCACCCCGGGGCCCAGTGCAACTGCGGCATCCTCTGCTTCAACGGCCAGGGCACGCC
>CAKTSC010000298.1 GCA_934597465.1 uncultured Dysosmobacter sp. | reverse complement strand
GGGCGGCTTCGGCGCAGACTGAGGGGGAATTTCCTTGGGAGGTGGCGTATGGAGGGGCTTTCCCGCATCTATCAGGACAACGTGGCCCGGTTCGACGGGCTTCTGGGGGTGGGCCGCAGCTGCGACATGGTGGCCCGGGACTTCCGCATCGGGGGCCGCCGGGCCCGGATCTGGGTGGTGGACGGCTACGGGCGGGACGCCATCCTGGAGCGGATGGGGGCCTTCTGGCTGGGCGTCCCGGCGGAGGGGCTGAAGGCCATCTCCAAAATGCAGGACTTCATCGACCGCTTCATCACCTTCTCCGAGACCAACGTCTCCTTCGACGTGGAGGACATCGTCACCTCGGTGCTTCTGGGGAAGACCCTCTTCCTCCTGGAGGGGGCGGAGGGCGCCGCCCTCATCGACGCCAAGGACTACCCCTCCCGGGGGGTGGGGGAGCCGGAGGACGGCAAGGTGCTGCGGGGCTCCCACGACGGCTTCGTGGAGGCCGTCGTGCCCAACATGGCCCTGCTGCGGCGGCGGATCCGGGATCCCATGCTCACCATGGAGGGCCACCGGGTGGGCTCCCGCTCCCGGACGGACGTGGTGCTCTGCTACCTGGAAGACCGGGCGGATCCCAAGCTTCTCGCGCGGCTGCGGGCGCTGCTGGCGAAGACCGACATCCGCTCCCTCTCCATGGGGCAGGAGAGCCTGGCGGAGGCCATCGGCCCCCGGCAATGGTACAACCCCTTCCCCAAGACCCGCTACACCGAGCGGCCGGACACCGCCGCCGCCACGGTGCTGGAGGGGGGCGTGGTGATGCTGGTGGACAACTCCCCCTCCGCCATCCTGCTGCCCACGTCCCTCTTCGGCTTCACCCAGGAGGCCAATGACTTCTACTTCCCGCCTCTCGTGGGCACCTACCTCCGGATCCTGCGGATGGGGGTCTTCCTCCTCTCCCTTTTCGTGACGCCGGTGTGGTATCTGCTTGCCAGCGTGCCGGAGCGGATCCCGGACTGGCTGAGCTTCATCGCCGTGCCGGATCCCTGCAAGCTCTCCCTCTTCGCTCAGCTTATCCTAGTGGAGTTCCTGGTGGACGTGCTGAAGCTGGCGTCCCTCAATACACCGGACTCTCTCTCCTCCTCTTTCTCCATGCTGGGAGCGCTGATCCTGGGCGACTTCGCCGTGCAGGCGGAGTGGCTCTCGCCGGAGGTGCTGGTCTACATGGCCTTCGTCTCCGTCTCCGGCTTCACCCAGCCCAGCTACGAGATGGACTACGCCTTCAAGCTGCTGCGGCTCATTCTGCTGCTGCTCTCCTCCGCCTTCGACCTCTGGGGCTTCGGGCTGGGGCTGCTCGGCATCGTGATTTTGCTTGCCACCTGCAAGCCCATCGCCGGAGGGAGCTACCTCTACCCCCTCATCCCCTTCGACGGCAAGGCCATGCGGCGGCTGATCCTCCGGGAGCCCATCTCCCGGGACAACACCTGAAAGCGCGGCGGAGCGGCCCTCCCACCCCCGGGAGGCCGCCCCGCCGCCTTTCCTTTTTTGAGGGCCGCAAAAAGTTCGTGCATTTTGCCGCGGGATACAGTATAATGAAACTATTCCATATCCGCGTATCCCGGGATCCCTGCCGGAGCGCCGCCCGTTCCGGGCGCTTTCCGGCCTGGGGAGCCCTTCCCCGCCCCGCGGGGCCAACCGGAGCAAAGCGAGGAGAGAGATATGAAACTCAACAACAAGCGCACGATCCTGGTGGGACTGGCCTTCCTCTCCATCTGCGCCTTCTGGCAAATGTACGACAATGTCATCCCCCTGATCCTGCGGGAGACCTTCCACATGAACGAGTCCCTGGCGGGGGCGGTGATGGCCCTGGACAATATCCTGGCCCTCTTCCTGCTGCCCTTCTTCGGGACGCTGTCGGATCGCTGCCGCAGCCGGAAGCTGGGCCGCCGGACGCCCTTCATCCTGGCGGGCACCGTGGCGGCGGTGATCCTGATGAACCTTTTGCCCCTGCTGGATAACGGCTTCGCCGAAAACGGCGGCCAGTGGCACTTCGCGGCCTTCATCGTGGTGCTGGGCTGCCTTCTCGTGGCCATGGGCTCCTACCGCTCCCCGGCGGTGGCCCTGATGCCGGACGTGACCCCCAAGCCCCTGCGCTCCCGGGCCAACGCCATCATCAACCTGATGGGCGCCGTGGGCGGCATGCTGTATCTGGGCGTCGCCGCCGTCCTCTACCCCACGGACAAGGTGAAAAACCTGGTGCATGTCAACTACCAGCCACTCTTCCTGGTGGTCAGCGCCATCATGGCGGCGGCGGTGGCCGTGCTACTGCTCACCATCCGGGAGCCCAAGCTCTCCGCGGAAAACCAGGCCCTGGAGGCAAAGCACCCCGAGTGGAACCTGGCGGAGGACGACGGCTCCGGCCACGAAGTGCTGCCCGCGCCCGTGAAGCGGAGCCTGGGCTTCCTCCTGACCTCCATCGCCCTCTGGTACATCGGCTACAACGGCGTTACC
>CAKTSC010000297.1 GCA_934597465.1 uncultured Dysosmobacter sp. | reverse complement strand
CACGGCGGGGTCATCCCGGCGGTGGTGCGGGCCCAGATGGGCAACGACGCCGGCATCGTGGGCGCGGCCCTGCTGGATCGCGCCGTGAGAGAGTGAGGAGGAACGCCATGCCTTGGTATGAGGAGCTTGACCGCAAGATCGCGGAGTACCTGCCGGATCTCCGGTATCAGAAGGACGAACCCATGAGCAGCCACTGCTCCTTCCGGGTGGGGGGCCCTGCCCGGCGGATGGCCTTCCCGGAGCGGGGGGAGCAGCTGGTAATCCTCCTGCAGCTGGCGGAGGACTGCGCCGCCCGCCCCCTGATCCTGGGGAAGGGCAGCAACGTCCTGCCGCCGGACGGGGGCCTGGAGCGCCTGGTCATCGAGACCGGCGGCCTGGCCGTCCTGTCGGCCGGGGAGGACGGAACCATCACCGCCGAGGCCGGCGTCCCCCTGGCCCGGCTGGCGGAGTTCGCCGCCCAGCGGGGCCTTGCCGGGCTGGAGTTTGCCCACGGCATCCCCGGCACCGTAGGCGGGGCCCTCTGCATGAACGCGGGGGCCTACGGCGGCGAGATGAAGGACGTGGTGGAGGAAGTCACCCTCCTCCTGCCGGAGGAGGGCGTGCGCCGCTTCTCCGGGGCGGAGATGGCCTTCGGCTATCGCCATAGCTTCCTCTCCGACCACCCGGAGGCCGTGGCCCTCCGGGCAACCTTCCGCCTGACCCCCGGGGACGGGAGCGCCATCCGGGAGCGGATGCGAGAGCTCATGGGAAAGCGCCGGGCCGGCCAGCCCCTGGAGTATCCCAGCGCCGGCTCCACCTTCAAGCGCCCGGAGGGCTACTTCGCCGGGACGCTCATCGACCAGTGCGGCCTCAAGGGCCTCACCGTGGGGGGCGCCCAGGTGTCGGAGAAGCACGCGGGCTTCGTTATCAACCGGGGCGGTGCCACGGCGGCGGATGTCCTGGTTCTCATCCGGGAAGTCCAGCGCCGGGTGCTGGAGGAAAAGGGCGTGGCGCTCCAGATGGAAGTGAAGCTCCTGGAGCCGTAAGGAGGAACGTATGGAGATCCTCATCATCTCGGGCCTTTCCGGCGCGGGAAAGAGCAAAGCCGCCTCCTACCTGGAGGACATGGGCTTTTATATCGTGGATAACATGCCCGCGGGCATGATGCTGAAGTTCGCGGAGTTCTGCGCCGGCGGCGTGGGTGGCCGCTATAGCCGGGTGGCTCTGGTGTACGACGTGCGCACCGCGGGCTCGGAGACGGAGCTCTCCGACGTGCTGGGCAAGTTCCGGCACATGAAGATCTCCTGCCGCCTCCTCTTCCTGGAGGCCTCGCCGGAGACCGTCATCCACCGCTACAAGGAGACCCGCCGCCTCCACCCCCTCCAGCGCAACGGCGGGACGCTGGAGGAGGCCGTCCGCCGGGAGCGGCGGCTGATGGAGCCGGTGCGCCAGCAGGCGGACTGGGTCATCGATACCTCCTACCTCTCCACCGCCCAGCTCCGGGGGGAGCTCCTCCGGATCTTCGACTCCCGGGGGGAGAAGGGGGGGATGAGCGTCAGCGTCAGCTCCTTCGGCTATAAGTACGGCCTCCCGCTGGAGGCCGACCTGGTGCTGGACGTCCGCTTCCTGCCGAATCCCTACTATGTGGAGTCCCTGCGCCGCAAGACCGGCATGGACGCCGAGGTCTACGACTACGTTTTCTCCTTCCCTCAGACGGAGGGGTACATGAAGCGGTTGAGGGAGCTCCTGGCCTACACCCTGCCTCTCTACGCCGAGGAGGGGAAGACCGTTCTTGTCATCGCGGTGGGCTGCACCGGCGGCCACCACCGGTCTGTCGCCGTGACCCGGGCCCTGGCGGAGTATATCCGGGGTCTTGGATATCAGGTCAGTGAGAATCACCGGGACATGACCCGGAGCTGAAGGGGGACGCCTTTTGGACAGCCACATGGAAAATCACCGGCTCAGCTACCGGGTGCCCCGGGCCAACGGTCCCCGCGTCGCCGCCATCGGCGGCGGGAATGGCCTCTCCACCATGCTGCGGGGCCTCAAGAACTACACGGAAAACCTCACCGCCATCGTCACGGTGGCGGATGACGGCGGCGGCTCCGGCCGCCTGCGGGAGGATCTGGGCATGCTCCCGCCGGGGGACATCCGCAACTGCATGGAGGCCCTGGCCAACACCGAGCCCCTGATGCGCCAGCTGATGCACTACCGCTTTACGGAGGGGTCTCTCGCGGGCCAGAGCTTCGGGAACCTCTTTCTCGCCGCCCTCAACGGCATCTCCCCCTCCTTCGACGCGGCGGTGCGCCGGATGAGCGAGGTCTTGGCCATCACGGGCCGGGTGCTGCCCGTCACCACCAGCGACGTGCAGCTCCGGGCGGAGTTTGAAAACGGCGCCGCCGTGGTGGGCGAGTCCCGGATCACCGAGTGCAAGAAGGCCCAGGACTGCCGCATCCGCCGGGTCTCCCTGATCCCGGAGCATCCCCGGGCCCTGCCGGAGGCGCTGGAGGCCATCCG
>CAKTSC010000296.1 GCA_934597465.1 uncultured Dysosmobacter sp. | reverse complement strand
GAGTTCTTCCAGAACCGGGGCTTCGTCTACATCAACACCCCCCTCATCACCGGCTCTGACTGCGAGGGCGCCGGCGAGATGTTCCAGGTGACCACCCTGGATCTGGAGAATCCCCCCCGCACTGAGGACGGGAAGATCGACTACAGCAAGGACTTCTTCGGCAAGAAGACCAGCCTCACCGTCTCCGGCCAGCTGAACGCCGAGAACTTCGCCATGGCCTTCGGCGATGTCTACACCTTCGGCCCCACCTTCCGGGCGGAGAACTCCAACACCGCCCGCCACGCCGCCGAGTTCTGGATGATCGAGCCGGAGATGGCCTTCTGCGACCTGGACGGGGATCTCGAGGTCATGGAGGCCATGGTGAAGTACGTCATCCGCAAGGTGATGGAGCGCTGCCCGGACGACCTGGCCTTCTTCAACAGCTTCGTGGACAAGGGGCTCCTGGAGCGGCTGGAGCATGTGGCCTCCTCCGACTTCGGCCGGGTGACCTATACCGAAGCCGTGGAGCTGCTGCAGAAGAGCGGCCAGAAGTTCGACTACCCCGTGGCCTGGGGCATCGACCTCCAGACCGAACACGAGCGCTATCTGACCGAGCAGATCTTCAAGAAGCCCGTCTTCGTCACGGACTACCCCAAGGAGATCAAGGCCTTCTACATGCGCCTCAACGACGACGGCAAGACCGTGGCCGCGGCGGACTGCCTGGTGCCCGGCATCGGCGAGATCATCGGCGGCAGCCAGCGGGAGGAGCGGCTGGAGCTGCTGGAGGGCCGCATCCGGGAGCTGGGCATGAACCCGGAGGATTACTGGTGGTACTGCGACCTGCGGCGCTACGGCTCCTGCCGCCACGCGGGCTTCGGCCTGGGCTTCGAGCGCATCGTGATGTACCTCACGGGCGTCAGCAACATCCGGGACGTGGAGCTGCATCCCCGCACCGTGGGCAGCGCCGAGTTCTGAGAAATCTAAGAAAACGGAACGGCACGGCATGGTTTCCCCATGCCGTGCCGTTTTTTGCGCAGTTTTTGGCTCTCAGCCGTCCCCCTTGTCTTTCCGCTCCCGGATGAAGAACGACAGCAGGAAAAGTCCCGCCGTTACGGCGGCGTAGAGCCCATAGAAGGCCCGGCGCTGCTCCGCCGCGATCCGGAAGGGGCCGAGGTAAAAGGCCCTCCCCAGGGTGGGGCAGGAGACAGCGCAGAAGAGGAACACCGCCGCAGCCGCCAGCATGATCAAGCCTGCCAGGCGGAGCTTGGTCTTTCGTTTCATGGGGCATCCTCCTTCCTCCCTGCGCTCCTCCGGCGGAGGGCATCCAAACCCCAGCCGCATCCCCAGCCCAGAAGGATCAGCCCCGCCAACCCTCCGTAGACCAGGACGGCAAGGCCGCTGAAGATACCGTTCTCTCCCGCGGCCTCCAGAGCCAGGACGGCGAAGACGGCGCTCCCCAGAAGCGGCGTCCAGCGCAGGAAGCGCAGCTTCGGCCGTTTCCGCCCCAGCGCCAGAAGCCAGCCCTGCAGAAGCAGCGGCAGCAGAAAGGCGGCGCCCGCCGCGAGATAGAGCTCCATAGGATCCCTCCTTTCACGGATGATACCATTTCACGGATGTACTCAGTATAGCGGAAGCCCCGCCGTCCGTCCAGAGGGTTTGGACGGACGGCGGGGCTTTGCGGATCATTGGTCTTTTCGCTCCGGCAGCTCGCTGACCAGTGCCGCCCCCAGCACCAGGGCCGCGCCGATGGCCCCGGCAGAGTTCAGAACCCCAGGTCTTCCCCCACCAGGATCACATGGTAATCCGCGTTCTCCGGCCTCCGGTGGATCACCGTGGTCACATTGCAGATCCGCCGGGGATCCCGGCAATCCGCGCACCTTCCAGTCTTGACGCAGGGCAGCTCCTGGCCATACTTCAGGTTGTTGGTGGGTGCGGCCAGAAATCCCACCCTCGCATAGGCGGCATTGAGATCCGGCACGACCTTGTTCATTCCGACCGTCACAATGATCCGGCCCGGGCCGTAGATCCCGCCCACCACCCGGTTGCCCCGCCCATCCATATTGACGATGCGGCCATCCAGGGTGATGGCGTTGGCCCCCAGCAGGAAAACATCGCTGACCAGGTAGCGCATCAGGAGCTCCCGCATCTCCTCCCGGCTCCCGATCATAAGGTCGGAGGCATCGGGATGCTCCAGCGCGTCGCGGTTCATCGCACAGCGGTGGGAAATGAGGTCGCAGTCCTTCTCCCACAGGCGATCCTCCACATCCAGCGCAAATACCGTGTGGGAATCGCCGCAGCCCACGGTGGAGCCCTCCGGGATCCGTGCCAGCAGCAGCCGGGCTGCCTCCTCCCGGGTCTCGGCATAGCAGGCTTCAAAGCCGTTCCGCTGGAGATTCCGAACGACGATCTCTCCCTTGGCCCGGTACAGCCGCCGCTTCAGCTCCGCCGCGTTCCCGTCGGCGGAGTCCAGCCGGGGAAGCCTCTCCCGCAGCCCCGCTTCCATTCGCTCCCGCATCTG
>CAKTSC010000295.1 GCA_934597465.1 uncultured Dysosmobacter sp. | reverse complement strand
GAGCACAAGACGGTGATGGAGATCGCGAAGTTCTATACCGACGCGTTCTTCGCCGACTGCAAGAAGCTCAACATCAAGCGCCCCGACGTGGTGCAGCCCGCCACCGGCTGCATCGACGAGTATATCAAGATCGTCTCCGGCCTTCTCGCGAAGGGCTACGCCTATGAGGCGGGCGGGAACGTTTATTTCGATACCTCCAAGCTGGCGCGCTACTACGTCTTTAACGACCACAACGAGGAAGATTTGGCGGTGGGCGTCCGGGAGGGCGTGGAGGAGGACACCAACAAGCGCAACAAGAACGACTTCGTCCTCTGGTTTACCAAATCCAAGTTTGAGGATCAGGCCCTGAAGTGGGACTCCCCCTGGGGCGTGGGCTATCCCGGCTGGCACATCGAGTGCTCCGGCATCAGCCTCAAGTATAACGGGGAGTATCTGGACCTCCACTGCGGCGGCGTGGACAACGCCTTCCCCCACCACACCAACGAGATCGCCCAGAGCGAAAGCTTCATCGGCCATCCCTGGTGCCCCCAGTGGTTCCATGTGGCTCACCTCAATACCACCGACGGCAAGATGAGCAAGTCCAAGGGCGAGTTTTTGACCGTCTCTTTGCTGGAGGAGAAGGGCTACGATCCCCTTTCCTACCGCTTCTTCTGCCTCCAGAGCCACTACCGCAAGGCCCTGGTCTTCACCTGGGAGAATCTGGACAACGCCCAGGGGGCATATCAGAAGCTGCTGAAGAAGATCGCCGTCCTGACCACCGGCGGCGAGGCGGATCCCGCCGTGGTGCGGGAGTACAGGGAGAAGTTCATCCAGGTGATGAGCAACGACCTCAACACCTCCATGGGCATCACCGCCCTCTATGACGCCCTGAAGGCCAAGGCCAACGACGCCACCAAGCTGGCGATCCTGGCCAGCTACGATACCGTTCTGGGGCTGGATCTCCTGCGCAAGGCGGCAGAGCTCCGGGCCAGGGCGGCGGCCGGGCAGTCCTCCCAGAGCGGCGGCTACACCATCACCGGCCAGGGCGACCCCGCCATCGACGCCCTGGTGCTGGCCCGGTATGAGGCCAAGAAGGCCAAGAACTTCGCCGAGGCCGACCGCATCCGGGACGAGCTGAAGGCCCAGGGCATCGAGATCGTGGACGGCAAGGACGGCGCCGTCTGGAAGCGGGCCTGATCTCTCCCAAACCGCAGAGCAGCCCCGGCCAGCCATCCGGCTGGCCGGGGCTGTTGGTATTTGCCGCCGGGCGGGAAAATTCCCGTTTCTCCTTGACAGGACTTGCCAGAAAGGCTATGATAGGAGAGAATTTTGACAAGATATTGCGCATTTTGCGCGAGTTGGGGAGGGCATCGCCATGGAACTGAACCGGGCCGTTGCGGGGAATATCCAGCGTATCCGAAAGGGCAAGAAGCTGAGCCTGGAGCGGACGGCGGCCCTGGCCGGGGTCTCCCGCAGCATGCTGGGGCAGATCGAGCGGGGGGAGGCCAACCCGTCGGTGGCCATCCTGGGGAAGATCGCTCAGGCCCTGAAAGTCCCGGCGGAGAAGCTGCTGGAGAACGACGATTTCGAGAGCCTGCTGCTGGCCCGGACGGCGGCGGTGAAGGCCCAGCTCAGCGACGGCGGCAAGGTGAACCTGCGGCCTTCCCTGCCCTATGACGAGGCCACCCGGCAGGAGAGCTTCTTCCTGGACATCTACATCAGCGGCTGCTACGCGCCGGAGCCCTCTCTTCCGGGCTGTCTCTGCCACCTGACGGTGCTCTCCGGCAGCGTGGAGCTGACGGCGGAGGGGGAGAGCTTCCATCTTCTGGAGCGGGACGCCATCCGCTTCGCCGCCGACCGGCCCTGGACGGTGCGCAACATGTCCAGCGGTAACGCCCGGATGCTGCTGGGATTCCGGTATTTGAAGTGAAGAAAGGAACCCGCCCCTGATCGGTAGGATCGGGGGCGGGGTTGTTTTTTTGGAGGGGGTGCGTGGGAAAATTGATAATTGAGAATGGAGAATTGAGAATGGCCCTGCGGGGGACGGGGGGACGAGGGACGAAAGAACGGGCGGCCACATAGGGCCGCCCCTACGCAGGGTGGGAGGTTTTCGGAAATCAACGGAGTTGTTCGTTGCGGCAGCCTGGCAACGGGGCGTCGGGGACGCCGCCCCCTACGGAAGGGGACGGGGGAGGCGGATTGCCGCGTCGGCCTGCGGCCTCCTCGCAATGACAGCGTTTTGTCATTCCGAGGAGCGAAGCGACGTGGGAATCCGTTTCCTTCCTAGGAAAGCCTCATCCCGCGCAGTTTTGGGAGGGAATGCGATTCCCCCCGTGACGGGCCGCGAGGGGCCAGGGAGCGCTGAGCGAAGTGGGGAGCGCGGAAAGAGGAGCTGGTCAATTCGGTTTTTGCCCGATAACTGAGCCGTGCAGCACGGCGCACAATATCCGGAAATCTGATAGGCACCCCGCCCGTGGTTACGTAGGGGCTTCTTCAACTGAGCAGAACAGTTACAACCCGCGTCCCGCCGGGC
>CAKTSC010000294.1 GCA_934597465.1 uncultured Dysosmobacter sp. | reverse complement strand
TCCGCCCCTTCATCATGAAGAAGCTGGTGGAGGACGGCAGCGCCAACAACATCAAGTCCGCCAAGAAGATGGTGGATAAGGGCGTCACCGAGGTCTGGGATGCCCTGGATGTCATTATCAAGGATCACCCCGTGATGCTCAACCGCGCCCCCACCCTGCACCGCCTGGGCATCCAGGCCTTTGAGCCCGTGCTGGTGGAGGGCCGTGCCCTGAAGCTGCATCCCCTGAACTGCACGGCCTTCAACGCCGACTTCGATGGCGACCAGATGGCTATTCACGTGCCCCTGAGCGCCGAGGCCCAGGCGGAAGCCCGGATCCTGATGCTTTCCGCCAACAACCTGCTGCGTCCCCAGGACGGCGGCCCCGTCACCGTCCCTACCCAGGACATGGTGCTGGGCTCCTACTACCTGACCATGGATCGCATGGGCAGCGCCGAGAAGGGCTCCGAGACCATCTGGTGCGAGGACGCCGGGGATACCGGCCTCACCGCCCAGTCCGTGGTGAATACCGACGAGTTCCTGGCCGCCAACGCCAAGGCCAAGGCGGAGGGGAAGAAGCCCGCCACCTATAAGCCCCTTCACGTCTATGCCAACGAGGACGAGGCCATCATGGCCTACAACGAGCGCATCATCGGGCCCCACTGCCCCATCGGCGTCCGCGTCCACAAGACCATCGACGGCGTGGACTGCTCCAAGGTGGTGGAGGTCACCCCCGGCCGTATCATCTTCAACCGCAACATCCCCCAGGATCTGGGCTTCGTGAAGCGCGTGGACGACGACGGCCGTCCCACCGAGCAGTATTTCGACTACGAGATCACCTTCACCTGCGGCAAGAAGCAGCTGGGCCAGATTGTTGACCGCACCATCAGCAAGCACGGCTTCACCGTGGCCGCCGAGGTGCTGGACGCCATCAAGGCCACCGGCTACCATAACTCCACCCTGGCCGCCATCACCGTCTCCATCGCCGATATGACCATCCCGCCCAAGAAGTATGAGCTGGTCCGGAGCACCGAAGAGCGGGTGCTGGACATCGAGATGCAGTACAAGATGGGCTTCATGACCGACCAGGAGCGCTACAAGCAGGTGGTGCAGGAGTGGGAGAAGACCACCAACGACGTCTCCAACGCCCTGCAGGAGAACCTTGACCGCTACAACCCCATCTACATGATGGCGGACTCCGGCGCCCGAGGCTCCATGAAGCAGATCCGTCAGCTGGCCGGTATGCGCGGCCTGATCGCCAACACCGCCGGCAAGACCATCGAGATCCCCATCAAGGCCAACTACCGCGAGGGCCTGACCGCCCTGGAGTACTTCATCTCCAGCCGCGGCGCCCGGAAGGGCCTGGCCGATACCGCCCTCCGTACCGCAGACTCCGGTTACCTGACCCGCCGAATGGTGGATGTGTCCCAGGACGTCATCATCCGGGAGCAGGACTGCGGCGCCACCCACGGCATCACCGTCCGTGAGATCAGCGAGAGCGGCCAGGTCATCGAGAAGTTCTCCGACCGCATCATCGGCCGCTATCCCGTCCACGACGTGGCGGATCCCGCTACCGGCGAGCTGCTGGTCTCCGCCAGCCAGATGATCGGCGAGGCCGAGGTCAGGAAGATCGAGAAGGCCGGCATCACCGAGCTGGAGATCCGCACCGTCCTCACCTGCCGCGCCCACAGCGGCGTCTGCGCCCGCTGCTACGGCATGAACCTGGCCACCAGCCAGCCTGTGGGTCCCGGCGAGGCCGTCGGCATCATCGCGGCCCAGTCCATCGGTGAGCCCGGCACCCAGCTGACCATGCGTACCTTCCACACCGGCGGCCTGGCCGGCGGCGATATCACCCAGGGCCTTCCCCGAGTGGAGGAGCTGTTCGAGGCCCGGAAGCCCAAGCGGATGGCCCAGATCGCCGAGATCGGCGGCACCGTCAAGTTCGAGGAGACCGGCAAGAGCCTCATGAACATCATCGTCACCTCCGACGACGGCACCGACAGCCGCATCTACGCCGTGCCCCACACCGGCCTTCTCGTGAAGGACGGCGAGCACATCGAGAAGGGTACCGCCCTGACCTACGGCGCGCTGAACCCCCACGACGTGCTGCGCATCCGCGGCAACGACGCCGTTTACAACTACCTCATCCAGGAAGTCCTGCGGGTCTACCGTCAGCAGGGCGTTGACATCAACGATAAGCACATCGAGGTCATCGTCCGCCAGATGATGCGCAAGGTGCGCTTGGAGGACGCCGGCGACACCAAGCTGCTCTCCGGCGCTATGGTGGATGTCATGGATTTCGAGGACGCCAACGAGGACATCCGCCGCCGCAGCGCCGCCGGTGAGACCAACCCCGAGACCGGGGAGCCCCTGCGGGAGGCTACAGCCACCCAGCTGCTCATGGGCATCACCAAGGCGTCCCTGGCCACGGATTCCTGGATGTCCGCCGCCTCCTTCCAGGAGACCACGAAGGTACTCACCGAGGCCGCCATCAAGGGCAAGGTGGATCACCTGGAGGGCCTGAAGGAGAACGTCATCATC
>CAKTSC010000293.1 GCA_934597465.1 uncultured Dysosmobacter sp. | reverse complement strand
TTCTTCATCACCGCCAGGAGCTGGCCCCGGAGGTAGCGCAGGGCGTCCCGGTAGAGGATGAGGTCGGCGTTGTCCGTCACGTAGCAGCTGGTGGCCCCCAGGTGGATGATCCCGGCGGCGGAGGGGGCGGCGAGACCGTAGGCGTAGACATGGGCCATGACATCGTGGCGGACTTCCCGCTCCCGCTGCTCGGCGGCGGCATAGTCGATGTCGGTGATGTGGGCCTCCAGCTCCGCCACCTGCTCCGCCGTGATGGGCAGGCCCAGCTCGTGCTCCGCCCGGGCCAGGGACACCCACAGCCGCCGCCAGGTCTGGTAGCGGGTATCCGGGGAGAAGAGCCGCAGCAGGTAGGGGGAGGCGTAGCGGGAAGCCAGCGGGGATTCGTAGACATCTTTGGACATGGGAGGCCTTCCTTTCTTACGGTCGGTTGTGAAGGATTTGCCGCCGGGGGAGCTTCTTCCCAGGCGAAGCGTTAGCGCAGGATGATGCTCTCCCGCTCGGCGCCCACGGAGACGTAGCCGATGCGGCAGCCGATGGACTTCTCCACATACTCCACGTAGTCCCGGGCGGCCTGGGGGAGCTCCTCCCAGCTGCGGGCAGCGGAGATGTCGCACTGCCAGCCGGGCATGGTCTCGAAGACGGGCTTGGCATCGGGGAGACGGGCCGGGAAGGGGAACTCGTCGGTGATCTCACCGTCCAGCTCATAGTGGGCGCAGATGGGGATCTCCTTTAAATAGCTGAGGACATCCAGCTTGGTGAGGGCGATGGTGGTGGCAGCCTGGGTCTCCACGCCGTAGCGGGTGGCGACCAGATCGATGGGGCCTACCCGGCGGGGACGGCCGGTCTTGGCGCCGTACTCAGCCCCGGCCTCCCGGAGCTTTTCGGCCTCCTCCCCGAACCACTCGCAGGTGAAGGGCCCCTCGCCCACGCTGGAGGCGTAGGCCTTCACCACGCCCACCACCTCATCGATCCTGGCGCCCGGCAGGCCGGAGCCTACGGGGGCGAAGGCCGCCACGGCATTGGAGGAGGTGGTGTAGGGATAGATGCCGTAGTCCAGATCCCGGAGAGCGCCCAGCTGGGCCTCGAAGAGGATGGACTTCCCGGCCTTCTGGGCCTCCTTCAGGTAGCGGGAGGTATCCTGGATGTGGGCCTTCACCGCGCCGCCGTACTGCTCGAGCCAGGCCATCATCTCATCCATGGTGTAGCCCTTGGCGTGGTAGACCTCCCGGAGGATCAGGTTCTTCCACTCCAGCAGGTCGGCCAGGTGGCGCTTCAGGTAGTCGGGGTAGAGGAGCTCGCCGGCCTGCAGGGTCTTCTTCTGGTACTTATCGGAGTAGAAGGGGGCGATGCCCTGCTTGGTGGAACCGTATTTCTTGTCCTTGAGGCGCTGCTCCTCCAGGGCGTCCAGCTCCCGGTGCCAGGGAAGGAGCAGGGAGGCCCGGTCGCTGATCTTCAGGTTCTCCGGGGTGATGGGGACGCCCGCCGCCCGGACGCTCTCCATCTCGTTGTAGAGGTTTTCGCAGTCCAGGGCCACGCCGTTGCCCAGGATGTTCACCACGCCCTCCCGGAAGATGCCGGAGGGCAGCAGGTGCAAGGCGAACTTGCCCTTGTCGTTGATGACGGTGTGGCCGGCGTTGCCGCCGCCCTGATAGCGGACGGTGATGTCGTAGTGGCTGGTGAACAGATCCACCATGCGGCCCTTGCCCTCGTCACCCCAGTTGATGCCCACGATCGCGCAGTTTGCCATAATATTTGCCTCCTGAAAGCGCGGAAAAAGGGATCCCCGCGCAAGAATTCCTCAAAACACCGAATTAGTATAAGCGTATCTTATCCATAAGTAAAATATCGAAATTATATAGCCGGTATTTTGAGGGCTAATGTCAAAAGCAAGCGCATCCCCAGGGCCCCATTCCCTGCCGCCGCAAGGCGCCGCCCGCCCTCCGCTCCCGCCGGGATGCCTGACCGCTCCCGAAAACCGCCGGACGGCAGGACTTGCGTCCTGCCGTCCGGCGGTTGAGAAAGCGCGAGGAGGGATAGGGATCCTTCGCCGCCGCCCGCGGGGTGAGAGGGATCAGCCCTGCAGATCCGCGGCGGTGAAATACTTCTTCAGGGGCTTATAGAGCAGCGCGAAGATCACGAGGCAGATAAGGATGTCCGGCAGCATGTAGGAGCCGTTGTAGAGCAGGGAGTAGAACCAGGGGGTGGTCATGGTCATGCCGAAAAAGCTCTCCGGCATCCACTTGCCCCAGACCACGGCGCCGATGACATAGTGGGCCAGGAAGCGCAGCACGCCGCCGATGACCGTGCCCAGGTAGACGCTGTCCTTGCGCCGGGGCAGCAGGCCCGCGCCGAAGCCCAGCAGGGTGTAGGCCAGGAAGTAGTCGCAGATGATGGTCGTCCAGTCGATGGCGATGCCGTTGCCGGCGAAATACTGCAGGAAACCGTAGACGAAGCCCACGCCGGCACCCCAGCCGCAGCCGTGGCGGGCGGCGAAGAGGATGATGGGCACCATGGCGCAGTCCACGGA
>CAKTSC010000292.1 GCA_934597465.1 uncultured Dysosmobacter sp. | reverse complement strand
CTCTTCGCCTCCCACGACCACGAGTTCATCCAGACCGTGGCAAACCGCATCATGGAGTTCAAGGGCGGAAAGCTGACAGACTACCTCGGCACCTATGACGATTTCATCGAGAGCCGCCGGGGGAAGTGAGGCCGGAAGCAGCGGTTCTCCCGCAAGTGGGAAACAAAACCTGCGGGGAACCGTTTTCTCCCCCTTTCGGTGGGGAATGTTACCGCTTCGTCACTTTTGATACCGTTTGTAAGTAGACATAAAAGATCCCATCTGCTATCCTGAAGGAAATTCAGGAAGGGATGGGATCTTTTTCATGCACGGGAAACAACGAGCGATGTTGGCGGGGCTCCTGAGCCTTGCCCTGCTGCTGGGTGGCTGCGGTCAGGGAAGCGGAGGTTCGGCTTCCTCCTCCGGCACGCCCACGTTGGTGACGGGGGAAGCCAGTTCCCCGGACGGACGTTTCCGGGTGGAGGCGGGGGAGACCCTCCGCATTGTGGCCGCTGACAGCGGCGAGACGGTCTGGGAAGAGGACAGCTACCCCTGGCAGGCGGTCTCCTGGTCGGCGGGGGATCCGGTGCTGGCGGTGGCCGCCTACGGCAGTGAGAGCGAAGTATTCCTGACGGCGGTGGTCCCGGAGACCGGGGCAAGCTGGGATTTCGTTTTGCCGGACGGCAGCCCGCTGCCCCGGGGCGCGGCCCTGCCGGAGGACTGGTGCCGCTGGAAGGACGACATCCATGCGGACATCACCGTCCTCCGGGAGGAGGGGCAGCTGCCGGAGGTCTTCCGCTGCGTCTTCGCCGACCCGGAGGGGGTGCTGGAGGGCAGCAGCTTCCTCCTGGCGGAGGAGGCCCTGCCGGGGACTTACGATTTTGACCGGGACGGAGAAGGGGAGACGGTGTATCTCCAGACCCTGGAGGGGGGCGACGGCTTCCTGCGCTACCAGGAGACCGGCGGCCAGACCATTGAAAATGGCACCGAGTGGATCGTGGCCCTCCGGGAGGGAGACCGGGATCTCTGGCAGCGGGAGGGCTTCAGCACCGCCCACATGGGCTGGGGGAGCCTCTTCGCCTGCCGGGCGGATGGACAGGACTGCCTCCTCTCCTACACCCCCTACATGAACCAGGGCCTGCTCTCCTTCCAGTACCAGCTTTTCTATCTGACGGAGGACGGTGAGCCCGTGATGCTGGACGAACTGTCCCTGCGCTATGACGGCAACGACAACGCCCGCCCCGAAGAGCGCCTGGATCCCACCGCCATGGCAGCCTTTCTGACGCGGGTACACGGTTATCTGGAAAACGCCACCCTGCTCCTCAGCACGGAGGGCGGCGCCTGGCACAACCCCGGCAGCCCCGGCGCGGAGTTCTGGGATGACTACGACATCCTCTGGAACGAGGGTCAGGGGGACTACAACGACGCCCTCTCCCTGGAGGAGAACCTGCGGAACTCCTGGGTGCTGCGGACTGCCTGAAGCGGCTTCCGGCAGTCGGGCGCTCTCCGGCTGTGCCGGCGGAAAGTTTTCTTTTCCCCTTGACAATTAGGTCTACTTGATGTAGACTCTCGCTATACCGGTGGTCTACGTTAAGTAGACCACAAGGGATCACATCACGAAAGGAAGTCTGCACAATGAAAAAAGGGATCATGATCCTGCTCTCCGCCCTGCTCCTCCTGGCCCTGGCCGCCTGCGGCGGGGAGAAAACCACCGGGCCGGAGGTGGACTACGGCAGCTCCGAGCTCTATTCCAAGGAGGAGATGGACGCGGCCATCACGGCCATCCGGGCGGAGTTTGACACCTGGGACGGCTGTGAGCTCCACGCCCTCCGCTATGCCGGGGACGAGAGCGCCAGCCAGGAGAACCTGGACTGGATGAACGAGCTCCGCAAGGACGGGGACGCCTTCACCCAGTGCATCGAGTTCCTGAGTGACTTCCACTCTCCCAAGGACGAAGCCGCCAGCTCCGCCCTCGGCGTGGAGGCCGACCAGGAATACCGGGACTTCCAGTGGTGGCTGGCCCGCAGCGACGGCGGTGACTGGCAGCTCGTGACCTGGGGATACTGAGGCGGAGAGAAGTTGACAGAAGATACATCCCATGGGATAATAAAGAAAAGGACTTTAGGAGGTACGGTATGGGTTTCTGGTGCTTCATGCTGGTGGTATCTCTGCTGATCCCCGGAGCGATGATCGGAATGGGAAGGCGCTTTCAAACCATGCCGGGAGAGAGGAACGGAACCTCCGGCTACCGGAGTACACGGTCGATGGAAAGTCCGGAAACCTGGCGCTTTGCCCAGGAATACTGCGGACGGCTGTGGAGCCGTTTCGGATGGATCTTGCTGCCTTTCTCTCCGCTCCTGCTTCTCTTTGAGATCGGGGCTGGGACAAGATCCGTGGCGATCCTTGGCATTGCCGTTTGCCTTGGGCAGCTGCTGGTACTGGCCGGGACGGCCATTGCCACAGAACGGGCCCTGCAGCGGCACTTTGGCGAGAAAAAAGGGGAAACCTGCTTGAAATAAACAAAACCTCCGTGAACCACGGTTCACGGA
>CAKTSC010000291.1 GCA_934597465.1 uncultured Dysosmobacter sp. | reverse complement strand
AAGGAGTGCCACGAGAAGGGCCAGCCCGTCCTGGTGGGCACCGTCTCCATCGAGAAGAACGAGACCCTCTCCCGCCTCCTCACCCGGGCCGGCATCCGCCACAACGTGCTCAACGCCAAAAACCACGAGAAGGAAGCCGAGATCGTGGCCCAGGCGGGCAAGCTGGGGGCCGTCACCGTGGCCACCAACATGGCGGGCCGCGGCACCGATATCATGCTGGGCGGCAACGCGGAGTACCTGGCCAAGGCCGATCTCGTGAAGGCCGGCTACGGCGAGGAGGTCATCACCGACGCCACCGGCTACGCCGAGACCGACAACCAGGAAATTCTCGAGGCCCGTGCCCTCTTCGCCGAGCGCATGGCCTACCACAAGTCCGTCATTTCCGAGGAGGCGGAGAAAGTCCGCGCCGCCGGCGGCCTCTTCATCATCGGCACCGAGCGCCACGATTCCCGCCGGATCGATAACCAGCTCCGGGGCCGTGCCGGCCGCCAGGGAGACCCCGGCGAGAGCCGCTTCTACATCTCTCTGGAGGATGACCTGCTGCGCCTCTTCGGCGGTGAGCGCATCCAGAGCATGATGGAGAAGATCTCCATGGACGAGGACACCCCTCTGGAGAGCAAGATGCTGACGAAAGCCATCGAGAACTCCCAGACCACCGTGGAGAGCCGGAACTTCCAGTCCCGCAAGAGCGTGCTGGAGTACGACGATGTCATGAACAAGCAGCGGGAGATCATCTACGGTCAGCGCCGCCAGGTGCTGGACGGCAAGGACATCCACGAGACCATCCTCACCATGATGCACACCACCATCGGCAACGAGGTGGGCATGGCCTTCGGCGAGCAGACCCACCTGGACGAGACCGCCTATCAGGAGCTGCTGCGGACGCTGGAGGGCCAGTTCTTCCCCAAGGGCGCCGTTGTCCTCCCCGACACCGCCTCCCTGAGCTCCGAGGAGCTGACGGAGCGCTTCTGCGCCGCCGCCGAGCAGACCTACGCCGCCAAGGAAGCCGAGATCACCCCCCCCATCATGCGGGAGCTGGAGCGGGTCATCCTTCTCCGGGTGGTGGACGAGTACTGGATGGATCACATCGACGCCATGGATGACCTGAAGCAGGGCATCCGTCTGCGGGCCTACGCCAACACCGACCCCATCGTTGCCTACAAGCAGGAATCCCTCACCATGTTTGAGGAGATGATCGCCGCCATCCAGGCCGAGACCGTCCGCCGCCTCTACTCCGTCCGCCTCCGCAAGGACGAGGAGGTCAAGCGGGAGCGGGTGGCCAAGGGCATGGTGGAGAACGTGGGCGGCGACGGCACCACCCCCAAGAAGCAGCCCCGGAAGGTCACCAAGATCGGCCGCAACGATCCCTGCCCCTGCGGCAGCGGCAAGAAGTACAAGAACTGCTGCGGCCGCAACGCCTGAGCGCATCCCCTAGCCCGGAAACGGGCACCATACGGTAAGCCGCCGCCCCTGTTCTCCTGCCGGAGGGCAGGGGCGGCTTCCCGCCCCCGGCGGCTCCCGTTCCCCCGCCCTCCGGCGGCCGGGCAGCCGCCGGACGCACCCCCCGCCGCCCCCGTGCTTCCTCCCTTCCGCCGGAACGCTCTCCGGCGGCGGAAGCAGCCTCCGGGAAACCGCACGGCGGGACGCCGCCGTTCCGAAAACTCTCCCCCGCTCAGATGGGATCCCCCCCACAGAAAGGAGCGCCCCATGGCCATTCGTATGTACCGGGAAGCAGGGCTCCGCGTGCTCCGCTCCGACCTGCTCTCCCCCCTGCCCCACGGCTTCTCCACCCGGCCCGGCGGGGTCTCCCCCGCCCCCTGGGACAGTCTCAACCTGGGCCCCAGCCGGGGCGACGCACCGGAAAACGTCCGGGAGAACTACCGCCGCTTCTGCGCGGTGCTGGGCGTCGCGCCGGAGCGCGCCGTCCTCAGCCAGCAGACCCACACGGTGAACCTCCGCCGCATCACGGCGGAGGACGCCGGCAAGGGCCTCACCCGCCCCCGGGACTACCGGGACGTGGACGGCCTCCTCACCGACGTGCCCGGCCTGGCCCTCACCGTCTTCTCCGCCGACTGCGGCGTGATCCTCCTCCATGACTCCGTCCACGCCGCCGTCGCCGCCGTCCACGCGGGCTGGCGGGGCTGCGCCGGGGGCATCCTGGAGAAAACCGTTCAGGCCATGACGGAAAGCTTCGGCACGGATCCCGCCGAAGTCCTGGCCGCCATCGGCCCCTGCATCGGCCGGTGCTGCTTCGAGACGGACGCCGACGTCCCCGACGCCATGCGAGCCGCCCTGGGGGCGGAGGCGGAGCCCTGCCTTACCTGGCAGGCCCCCAAATGGCACGTGGATCTCTCCGGCCTCAACCGCCTCTGGCTCCTCCGCGCCGGGCTCCTGCCGGAGCACATCGAGTGCTCGGAGCTCTGCACTGCCTGCCATCCGGAGCTCTTCTGGTCGCACCGGAGGATGGGCGAGGCCCGGGGCGTCCAGGCCGCCATGATCGCCCTGCCAGGAAGGGAGGACGCATGAGACGCCGCCTGCTGCCCCTGCTGCTC
>CAKTSC010000290.1 GCA_934597465.1 uncultured Dysosmobacter sp. | reverse complement strand
ATCAACGGCGGCACCGTCATCGCCGCCGCCTGCGCCACCAGCGCCGACAGCGGCCTGGACTCCGACATGGGCATCTACCTCAACGGCGGCACCGTCATCGCCAGCGGCAGCATGCTGGATGAGATCGCCCAGGACAGCCAGCAAACCTACGCTGCCTTCTCCTTCACCGGGAAGCAATCGGGCGGCGAGACCTATACCCTGAAGAACTCTGACGGGGAAACCGTCCTCTCCTGCACCCCCGTCAACGCCTTCAGCCAGCTGCTGCTCTCCTCCCCGGCCCTCACCGAGAGGACGTACACCTTCTGGCAGGGGGAGACTCAGCTCTCCGGCGCGGAGGGCGGCATGGGCATGGGCGGCGGCCAGCCCGGCGGCATGAAGCCCCCGGACGGCCAGCTCCCGGACGGGGAAGCCCCCCAGCCCCCGGAGCTGCCGGAGGGCGGCCAGCCCGGCGGCACCTCCGCCGAGACCGGCACCGACTTCTCCCTCAGCACCGGCGGCAACCGCTTCTCCCAGGTTGGCCCCGCCGAAACCGATACCCAGTCATAAAAACCGTCCCGGGAACGCATCCCGGTCAAAAAAGGAATGGGAAGGGCAAAAGCCCTTCCCATTCCTTTTTCCGTTTCCAATCGTCCCGCCCCATCCGGTCAAGGCACGGAAAAACCGGGGACAGCGGGGAAAAAAGCCCCTACGTCAGCTCCCCCAGGTGCGACTCCACGAAGTCCAGAAAGCGGTGGGCGGCAGGGGAGGGGGTCAGGGGGCTCACCAGGCCGATGGGCACCAGCTCCACCGGATCCGTCGGCAGGATGCGGATGCCGTTCTTCTCCTTCCCGGCCTGCAGGTCGTTGAGCAGGGAGATCCCCAGCCCCGCCGACACGATGGGCCGCACGGCGGAGGGGTCGGAGGTGGTGAAGCGGGCGTTGGGCCGGATCTCATACTTGGCGAAGAAGCGGGAGTTGTCGGTCTCCGCCCCCGGGTTCAGCTCGATGAAGGGCTCCACCTGCAGCGCCTCGATGGGCACGCTCTCCCCGGCGGCCAGGGGGTGATCCTCCGGCAGCAGCACCACCAGGGGCCCCTCATGGACGGGCGTCCAGCGGAAGGGTCCCTCCCGGCGGGAGGCGATGCAAAGATCCGCCCGCCGCTCCCGGACGGCCTGGCAGAGCTCCGTGCTGGTGCCCTCCAGCAGATTCACGGTGACGCCGGGGTAGCGCCGGGTGAAGCCCGCGATCATCCGGCTGAGCCAGGGGTAGTAGTGATGGTAGGCGGTGCCCACCGAGAGGGAGCCCCGGACAAGGCCCTGCAGCTCCTCCGCCTTCTGCTCCAGCAGGGAGGTAAGGTGCAGCATCTCCCGGGCCAAGGGCAGCAGGGCCTGGCACTCCCGGGTGGGGGCCACGCCCCGGTGCAGCCGGGCCAGCAGGGGCACCCCCAGCTCCTCCTCCAGGGCCGCCACCGCCCGGCTGGCGCCGGAAGGCGTGTAGCCCAGCTCCTCCGCCGCGGCGGAAAGGCTGCCCCGGTCAACGGATCGCAGCAGCACCGTCCATTTCTCCAGCTCCATGGTCTTCCTCCTTTGCGAAAAATTCACAGTGATGGTGATAAACTGTCGCTTTACGCAAAGTATAAACTGTGTTAAAACGGTTGTCAAGAAAAGGAGTTGGTGCGTGATGAACGAACAACAAGCAGAAAAGCTGCTGGCTGCCCTGATCCTGGCCCGCAGCTCCTCCTACCTTATGAGCAAGTTCGTGCTGGGCGAGCTGGATACCTTCAACCTTCTGGCCCTGCGCTTCCTCATCGCCTTCGCCGTGCTGCTGGTAGTGCTGCACAGGCACTGCCGCCAGGTGAGCCGTAAGGTGCTCCTCCACGGCGTGACCATCGGCGTCACCTTCTTCCTGACCCTGGCAGCGGAGCTGACGGCGCTGCGCAGCGCCCCCTCCACCACGGTCTCCTTCCTGGAGAACTGCTCCATCGTCCTGGTGCCCCTGATGGCGGCCGCCCTGCGCCGCCGCCTTCCGGGGAAGAGCACCCTCGGCAGCGCGGCCCTGGCCGTTTTCGGCGTGGCCCTGCTGACCCTGGGCCGCAGCGGCGGCATGCACCTCTCCGCGGGCGAGTGCGTGGCCCTGCTGGCCGCCTTCTTCTACGCCGGGACGATCCTTCTCACCTCCCGCTTCGCCCGGGATGACGATCCCCTGGCCCTGGGCCTCGTCCAGGTGGGCACCGTGGGCGTCCTGTCCCTCACCATGTCCCTCCTGACGGAGACTCCCCACCTGCCCACGACCCTGGGCGGCTGGGGCGGCATCGTGATGCTGGCCCTGGTCTGCACCGGCTTCGGCCTGACCCTCCAGCCCATGGCTCAGAGCCATATCAGCGCGGAGAAGGCCGGCCTCTTCTGCGCCCTGAGCCCCGTCAGCGCAGCCATCCTGGGCTGGGTCTTCCTGCGGGAAAACCTGGGCCCCGTGGGTCTTCTGGGCGCGGCGCTGGTGCTCTGCAGCATCCTGCTGCCCCGGCTTCTGGCCATGCCCGCCGTGCAGGCAAAGCTCCATCATGTGCCACAGCTTCGCCT
>CAKTSC010000289.1 GCA_934597465.1 uncultured Dysosmobacter sp. | reverse complement strand
GCAAGGGTGCTCAATCCCGCCGGAATGGATGCTCAATTTGAGCGGTTGAGGTGCGCAATCTCGCGCGGAATACTCAACGGTTATGAAGGACCGTTTTCTTTGCAGGGTGTATGCTTTTTTGCGCAGGTGTGTCAGAAAGAATATTATTCCTCTTGACAAACGGGTCTACATAGAGTAGACTGACGGTACAACAAAGGTCTAACGACTGTAGACCGGAAGGAGGAGCCTATGGCTGATCTGAGACTGGGGCCGGTGGAGTGCCGCTTTGCGGAGCTCATTTGGGACGGCGAGCCCATCAGCTCCACGGAATTGGTGCATCTCGCGGAGCGGGAGCTGGAGTGGAAGAAATCCACCACCTACACGGTGTTGAAGCGCCTGTGCGAAAAGGGCATTTTTCAGAATGAGGGGGGCGTCGTGACCTCCCGCCTGAGCCGGGAGGAGTACGCCGCCCGGCAGAGCGAGCAGTTTGTGGAGGAGACCTTTTCCGGTTCCCTCCCGGCGTTCCTGACGGCCTTCACCCGCCGGAAGAAGCTGACAGAGGAGGAGATCGACCAACTGCAGCGGCTCATTGAGCGGAACAGGAGGGGTGAGGAATGAAGGCTTTTCTGACGGAGGCGCTGTTTCCCACTGTGCTCAACATGAGCCTGACGGCCAGCGCCGTGATCCTGGTGGTGCTGCTGGCCCGCTTCCTGCTGCGCCGGGCACCGAAGGTCTTCTCTTACGCTCTCTGGGCGGTGGTGCTGTTCCGGCTCCTCTGCCCGGTGAGCCTTACGGCGGGCATCTCCCTCTTCGGGGCGGTGGACGCCCCGGTCCGGGCGGCCACGCCGGGGATCAGCACCGTGGAGTACCTGCCTGCGGTGCGTGAGAACCTGCCAATTGGGGCAGGGGAGACCCCGGCGACGCCTGTAGCGCCCGTGACGCCGGTGACAGCCCCAGAACCTGTGACCCCTGCCGTTTCGTCCTCCCAGGGTGAGCCTGCGTCCGTTGCGAAGCCTGTTCTTCCCTCACTGTCGGAGGTCGCCGCCTGGGCGTGGCTCATTGGCGTCATCGGGATGCTGGGTTATAGTCTGGTCTCCCTCTGCCGCCTGCGGCGCCGCATCGTGGGGGCTGTGCGGCTCCGGGACAACATCTATCTCGCCGATCACATCGACTCCCCCTTCGTCATGGGGGTCCTGCGGCCCAGGATCTATCTGCCATCCACCCTCGCAGAGGGAGAGCGGGGCTACATCATCCTCCACGAGCAGTGCCACGTCCGTCGCTTTGACCCGGCAGTGAAGCTTCTGAGCTTTACAGCACTCTGCCTCCACTGGTTCAATCCCCTGGTCTGGCTCAGCTTCCTGCTCTCCGGCCGGGACATGGAGATGCGCTGCGACGAGGCCGTTATCCGGCAGCTGGGGGACGGCGTCCGGGCGGACTACTCGGCGTCCCTGCTGAGTCTTGCCACCGGGCGGCGCATCCTGGCGGGAGCGCCCCTGGCCTTCGGCGAGGGGGATCCCAAGAGCCGCATCGAAAACCTGCTGCGCTTCCGGCGGCCCAAGACCTGGGCGCTGCTGCTGGCGGGGGTCCTCTGCGTGGCCCTCATCGCCGCCTGCGGCGTGAATCCCCGGAGCGTCGCGGACCCCCTCGGGAAGGATTTCAGCTTGGGGGAGATGCTTTACTCCGACCCTGAATTGGGCGCGGACTGGGAAGGTCTGCCCCGTGTTCTGGTGGGGGAGAACGGCACCGTGACCCTCCGCCGGGATGGCAGCGATGTCCTTTACACGGAGCAGGCGGCTCAGACCCTGAGTCAGGACAGCTTCGACGCCCGCTTCCGCTCGGAGGAGAGCGGCTCCTTCGGCTGGGTGGACGGCATGAGCGCCGCCAAGCTCCGCCGGAGCTGCGCTTCGGTCTGGGCCTTCCTGGGGGAGGACACCGCCGACGGCCAGCCCAACCTCCTCTGGCTCCTGGCCGGGAAGGACGGCGAGGTTTACCTGGCCCTGGGCTATCAGGAAGAGGCCTCCGGCATGGATTTCTTCGCCTGGGTCTTCCGCCTGACGGAGGAGCAGAGCGGCAGCTACGCCAGCATGGAGGAGTATGCCCTCTCCCGGGTCAACGAGGCCAAGGCCGGAGAGATCACCTACGATGTCTATGACGAAAACACAGCGCAGGGAGCCGATGCGGCGTACCACTCTGTGACGGACACCCTGAAGGACGTACGGGTGGAGTCCCTGACCTTGCGGGGGAGCCTCGCGGGCCGGGACCCGGAGGGGACCCTGGAGATCTGGACCCTGGCGCTGGCCTATCAGCCCACCAACGAGGCCGGGGACCGGATCGTCACCGCCGGGGGACAGTCCCTGACGGAGGACGGCTGGTACTGCGACGAGAGCAGCGAGCTTCTGATCGTGCGGCACCGGGAGTCCGACGGCCGCTATGTTATCCTCCAGAAGGAGAGCGGCGTAGACCCCTACCTGGAGTTCCTGGGCGATCACGCCAGCCCCGAGGAGGCCCTGGAGGACTGGTACGTCACCACCAATGCCCTGCCGGAACCCCTGGCCCTGGAGGACTGGGGCTCAGAGC
>CAKTSC010000288.1 GCA_934597465.1 uncultured Dysosmobacter sp. | reverse complement strand
TCCGACGGCGAGCGGGCCGCCGTCCGCTGCTACGGCGCGGACGATGTCCGGGAGGGCGTCGCCATCATGCACCACGAGGGCGTGGATGTCTCCATCACCGGCAACTCCACCAACCCCACCCGCTTCCAGCACCCCGTGGCCGGCACCTATAAGAAGGAGTGCATCGAGCAGGGCAAGAAGTACTTCTCCGTGGCCAGCGGCGGCGGCACCGGCCGCACCCTCCACCCGGACAACATGGCCGCCGGCCCCGCCTCCTACGGCATGACCGACACCATGGGCCGGATGCACTCCGACGCCCAGTTCGCCGGCTCCAGCTCCGTCCCCGCCCATGTGGAAATGATGGGCTTCCTCGGCATGGGCAACAACCCCATGGTGGGCGCCACCGTCGCCGTGGCCGTCGCCGTGGAGGAAAGCCAAAAGTAACCCCCCACCCAAAGAAAAAGAGCCCGCCGTCTCCGACGGCGGGCTCTTTCTTTTTCGAAAAATTTTCCCCGGATACTATGCAGCCAGCGCATTGTTTTCCGAAAATCCAAAGGATAAGATGAACCCACCGGCGCGAAAGCCCGGAATGAAAAAGAAGGAAGGATCCGAAATGAAGAAAGCAGTCTCCCTCATCCTGGCTCTAATGATGCTCCTCACGCTCTGCGCCTGCGGCGCGGAGGGCGGCACGTCGGCCCAGGGCACCGCCAACAAGGACGAGTACCAGTTCGGCGAATCCATCACCTCCCCCTCCGGTATGTTCGTCTTTACCCCCGAGTTCGACGGCTTCGCGGCAGCCGTGGCCAACTACCCCGATGAGAACTACCTGCGCCCCGAGGGCCGGGGCGTGGACGAGAGCAACAACCCCTACGTCGCCGAGGACGGCAAGGTCATGATGTACTGCTCCGCGAAGGTGGAGTACGTCGGCGGCTCCAAGGAGGACGAGACCTTCCGCTTCTCCGCGAAGCTGGATTATGACGGCGGCTACACCTTCGACGCGGACGGGATCCGCTACTCCCGGGACGAGGAGGATTGGGATGCCGGGTACGACAGCACCTCCTTCGAGCCCCTGAGCACCGACACCGTCCGCTACGTCCGCTTCTGCTTCGAGGTTCCCGAGGTGGTGTCCCAGGACTATGAGAAGCGCACCGTGACCGTCATCACCATCGAGGATCAGGACTACACCTTCCCCGTGGACGTCAAGGCCGCTGCCGATGCGTGGGCAGCCCGGGAAGCCGCCGCGGAAGCCAAGCACGCCGAGGACATGACGGAGGTGGACGCCGAGCTCTCCAAGGAGATCAAGGGGAAGCTCCAGGGCTCCTGGGGCTGGTCTGCCTACGGCACCGCCGGCAGCCAGGTCTATACCATCACCCATGACCTGACCTTCAGCGGCGACGCGGTCACCATCCGGACCGAGACCACGCTGATGAACACGACCATGCAGAACACGGGCACCTACTACATTGCCAAGGCCTACATCGTGATGAACTTCCAGGACGGCTCCCAGGCCTGCATGCCCTATACCTACGAAAACGGCGAGATCAGCCTGTCCCAGGAAGTGGAGGGCGCCTTCTACACCGCCTGACATCCCCCCAGGCCCCAGGCCGGAGCATCCACGCCCCAAACAAAAAGAGCCCTCTGCCCCTTCAATGGGCGGCCCAAAACAGAGAATGGAGCGTATCGGCACCGATACGCTCCATTTTTCCTGTCAACAGACGATGCAGCGAACCGCAGGCCCTTGGCACCTCTCTTCGGCAGCAGGTGCAATGGCCCCCGCCAGCGTGGCCGTCCTTGACTTTCCCTTCGGGAGCAGGTGCGATGCCGCCCGCCAGTGCAGCGGCCGCAGGCCCTTGGCTCTCCCTCTGGGAGAGCTGTCACCGCAGGTGACTGAGAGGGTCTTGCAGTCTTTTTAGCAGGCTGCCTTTCGCACTGACCCTCTCCGTCTTCGCTGCGCTCAGCCGCCTCTCCCAAAGGGAGAGGCAAGAAGCCGCCCAGCCCCGCCGCCAAACTACCACAAGGAACAACTCCGTTGCTTCCCGCAAACCTTCCGCATCGTGTAGGGGGCGGGCTCCGCCCCGCCGCCAGCCTGCCGCAACGAACACCTCCGTTGGTTCCCGCACCCCCAACACCGTGTAGGGGCGGCCCTCTGCGGCCGCCCGTTCCCTCGTCCTCCGTCATTCTCCATTCTCAATTCTCCATTCCCTGCCCTCCAAAAACCCGTCAGCGGCCCCTGGCATCCCAGGGGCCGCTGACGGGTTTTCAGAAGGGAATATCGCTCACTCTCTCAGAAAGGGAAAGCGCTCTCAGACGAGGGGAGACACTCAGCCGTTGTACTGGCTGTAAAGCTCAGACCACTTGTCCAGCATGGCGGTCTTGTTGGCGATGAGCCAGTCGATGTCACGGGTGACCCAGTTGATGGTGCTGGAGTCGGGCAGCCAGCTCTGATCCACCACCACGTTCTCGTTGGTGAAGCGGACGGTGCCCACATAGTTGGCGCGGTAGGACTGGCCCTCGGCGCTCTGCAGCCACTCGATCATGGCCTTGGCGGCGTCCATGTGGGGGGCGTTCTTCACGATGGCGGCGGC
>CAKTSC010000287.1 GCA_934597465.1 uncultured Dysosmobacter sp. | reverse complement strand
AGCTGAAGATCGAATGGGGCAGCCAGATCCGCTCCTACGTCTTCATGCCCTATCAGCTGGTGAAGGACACCCGCACGGGCTTTGAGACCGGCGGCATCGGTGCTGTGATGGACGGCGACCTGGACGGGTTCATCAACGCCTACCTCACCCAGCAGGCCACCGGAGAGTTAAAGAAGTAAACTGACCCGAAGGGGGACGCGCGGCGTCCCCCTTCGGTATGTCGAAAAACTTGCCGCGGAAAGCGGCCGGAAAGGAATTTTTGACCCATGGATATGGAAAAGACCCCGCTGAAGGAAAACAAGATGGGCGTGCTGCCGGAGGGGAAGCTCCTGGCCGGGATGGCGGTGCCCATGATGATCTCCATGCTGTTCCAGGCCCTCTACAACGTGGTGGACAGCGTGTTCGTGGCCATGCTGAGCCAGGACGCCATGAACGCCGTGTCCCTGGCCTTCCCCCTGCAGACCCTGATGATCGCCATGGCGGGCGGCACGGGCGTGGGCATGAACGCCCTCGTCTCCCGGTCGCTTGGTGAAAAGCGGCAGGAGAACGCCGACCACGCCGCCAACGTGGGCATTTTTCTGAGCCTTTGCAGCGCCGTGCTCTTCGCCGTCATCGGCATCACCCTGGGGCGGCCCTTCTTCCTGGCCCAGACGGAGAACCCCGCCATCGTGGACTACGGCGCGGACTATATCGGCATCTGCCTGGGGGCCTCCATCGGCCTTTTCAGCCAGTTCTGCCTGGAGCGGCTGCTGCAGGCCACGGGCCGCACCAAGCTCTCCATGATCTCCCAGATCGTGGGGGCTTCCGTGAACATCGTGATGGATCCCATCCTGATCTTCGGCCTTCTGGGCTTCCCCCGGCTGGAGGTGGCGGGCGCCGCCATCGCCACGGTCTTAGGCCAGATCATCGCGGCGGGGCTGGCGCTCTATCTCAACCTCCGCCACAACCCGGAGCTGCACCTCCGCTGGCGCTTCCTCCGCTGGAACGGCCCCATCGTCCGGGAGATCTACCGCATCGGCGTGCCCTCCATCATCATGCAGTCCATCGGCTCGGTGATGACCTTCGGCATGAACAAGATCCTCATCGGCTTCACCGAGGCGGCCACCGCCGTCTTCGGGGCCTACTATAAACTCCAGAGCTTCATCTTCATGCCGGTGTTCGGCCTGAATAACGCCATGGTGCCCATCGTCAGCTATAACTACGGCGCCGGGCGGATGGATCGGGTGAAGCGCACCTTCCGCCTGACGGTGGTGACGGCCATCGCCATCATGAGCGTGGGCTGCCTGCTCTTTGAGACCATCCCGGCCCCGCTGCTGGGCTTCTTCTCCCCGTCGGAGGAGATGCTGGCCATCGGCCCCGCCGCCCTGCGGATCATCGGCGTCACCTTCCCCCTGGCGGGCTTCTGCATCATCGCGGGGTCGGTGTTCCAGGCCATCGGCAATCCCATCCACAGCCTGCTGGTCTCCGTCTGCCGGCAGCTGGTGGTGCTGCTGCCCTCGGCCTACCTCCTCTCCCGCACCGGGCGGCTGGAGCTGGTGTGGCTCAGCTTCCCCATCGCGGAGATCGTGAGCCTCACCATGAGCGCCGTCTTCCTGCGCCGCACCCTCCGCGCGGCGGACGCGCGGAGGGCTTCCCGCTGAATCCTTCCCTCTTCCCCGGCGGAAGAAGGAAAGGCCCCCTCGCAGAGAGGGGGCCTTTTTCGTTTGCGGCGGCGCGGCAAGCGGGCGGAGGCCGCAGGCGCTTGCCCCGAATGGGACTGGGTGGGCCGCGCCCGGCGGGGGATGGGGGCAAGACGGGAGTTACGGATTGCCACGTCGCTTCGCTCCTCGCAATGACAACCTTACCTCCGTCATTCCGAGGAAGCCCGAAGGGCTGACGTGGGAATCCGTCCCTTTCTCCCTGCGGGGGACGAAAGAGGTGGGGACGAGAGCGCCTTCTCTCACTCAGAGCTCCCCGCCTGGTGGGAGACGAGAGCGAGGAAAGCCCCTGGCAGTTCCGGTGCGGGGCATTGGGTGGTCACTGTCCTGCGGGGGACGGAAAATGTGCCCTTCCGCAGGCCGTTCCTGCGACCGTTGGAAAAGCGGCAGGGCTGCTGCCCTGCCGCTTCTTTCAGCCGCTGATATATTCCCTGACCCGGTAAGTCGCGCCGATCTCCTCCTCGCAGATGCGGCGGCAGGCTTCGATCTCCTCCTTGGGGATGGTGTCCACCACGGTCATCATCACCTGGGGGACGTACCGCCGGACTTCCTTGGCGAAGGTCTTCATGGCCTCGTAGGCGTCGGGGTAGATGGGGTGGCAGAGGGCGTTGTACTTCTCCGCCGTGTCGGTATTCAGGGAGATGGAGACCATGTCGAAGCGGCCGGCGAAGTCCGGAGCGGTGTCCCGGCCGTGGATGAGGGAGGCGGTGCCGTTGGTGTCCATCCGGGTGAAGATCTTCTTGCCCTTGGCCTTGAGCCGGTCGATGACCCAGCAGATATCGGGAAGGCGGTAGCTGGGCTCGCCGAAGCCGCAGAAGACCAGCTGGGCGTACTTCGTGAGGTCATGGCTCTCGATGGAGGCCAGGA
>CAKTSC010000286.1 GCA_934597465.1 uncultured Dysosmobacter sp. | reverse complement strand
CTCGTGAACCTGATCCCCCGGCTCTACGACGTGACGGAGGGCACGGTGAAGGTGGGCGGCCGGGACGTCCGGGACTATAACCTGGAAGTCCTGCGCTCCCAGGTCAGCGTGGTGCTCCAGAAGAACGTGCTCTTCTCCGGCACCATCTACGAAAACCTCCGCTGGGGCAATCCCGACGCCACCGACGAGGAGTGCCAGGCGGCCTGCCGCCTGGCCTGCGCGGATGAGTTCATCCAGCGCTTCCCGGAGGACTATGAGACCCGGATCGAGCAGGGTGGCAGCAACGTCTCCGGCGGGCAGAAGCAGCGCCTCTGCATCGCCCGGGCGCTGCTGAAAAAACCGAAGATCCTCATCCTGGACGACTCCACCTCCGCCGTGGACACCGCCACGGACGCCAGGATCCGCCGGGCCTTCCGGGAGGAGATCCCCGGCACCACCAAGCTCATCATTGCCCAGCGCATCAGCTCCGTGCAGGATGCCGACCGCATCCTGGTGCTGGATGAGGGCCATGTCAGCGCCTTCGGCAGCCACGAGGAGCTCCTGCAAACCAGCGCCATCTACCGGGAGGTCTGGGAGAGCCAGACCGGCGCCGGGAACGGCGACTTCGACCGGATGGGAGGGGAAGACTGATGGCAGACCAGAGAAAAACCGATACCCGTCCCGCCCACGGCGGCGGCCGGATGCGGGGCCCCCGCCCCAAGGTGGAGAACCCCGGCAAGCTCCTAAAGCGCGTCCTCTCCCTGATCTTCCGGCACTACGGCTGGGCCTGCGGGGCAGTGGCCCTGTGCATCGTGGGAACGGCCCTCGCCACCGTCCAGGGGAGCCTCTTCCTCAAGAGCCTCATCGACGACTATATCGATCCCATGCTCGCCTCCGGCAGCCGGGACTTTGGCCCCCTGGCGGCGGCCCTCCTCCGCATCGCCGCCATCTACGGCGTCGGCGTCCTCTGCTCCTGGGCCCAGAGCCGCATCATGATCACGGTGTCCCAGGGCACGCTGCGGGATCTGCGCATCCAGGTCTTCCGGCACATGGAGAGCCTGCCCATCTCCTACTTTGATACCCACGCCCACGGGGACATCATGTCCGTTTACACCAACGACATCGATACCCTGCGGCAGATGATCTCCCAGAGCCTGCCGGATCTTGCCAGCAGCCTTGTGACCATCGTCAGCGTCTTTGTCAGCATGGTGATCCTGAACGTGCCCCTCACCGTCCTCACCTGCGTGATGGTGGCGGTGATCCTCCTTGTGAGCCAGTATCTCGCCAAGAACTCCGCCCGCTTCTTCGTGGAGCAGCAGAAAAACCTCGGCAGCGTCAACGGCTATATCGAGGAGATGATGGAGGGCCAGAAGGTGGTCAAGGTCTTCTGCCACGAGCAGGAGAACCTGGAGGGCTTCCTCCAGCGCAACGAGGCCCTGCGCGTCAGCGCAGCCAACGCCAACAGGTTCGCCAACATCATGATGCCCACCGTCGTCCAGCTGGGCAACTGCAGCTACGCCCTCTGCGCCGTGCTGGGCGCGGCGCTGGCCGTCAGCGGCGGCTGGGGCGGCGTCACCCTGGGCACGCTGGTGTCCTTCCTGACCCTCAACAAGAACTTCACCCGCCCCTTCTCCCAGATCAGCCAGCAGGCCAACAGCGTGGTCATGGCCCTGGCCGGCGCCCAGCGGATCTTTGCCCTGCTGGATGAGAAGAGCGAGACCGACGAGGGCAGGGTCACCCTGGTGAAAGCCAAGTATGACCGGAACGACCGGCTCACCGAGAGCGCGGAGCGCACGGGCCTCTGGGCCTGGAAGCAGCCCCAGCCCGACGGCACGTTCCACTATACTCAGGTGCGGGGTGACATCGTCTTTGACCATGTGGACTTCGGCTACGTGCCGGAGAAGACGGTGCTCCACGACATCCAGCTCTATGGCCGCCCGGGGCAGAAGATCGCCTTCGTGGGCTCCACCGGCGCGGGCAAGACCACCATCACCAACCTCATCAACCGCTTCTACGACATCCAGGACGGCAAGATCCGCTACGACGGCATCAACATCAATAAGATCCGCAAGGCAGACCTCCGCTCCTCTCTCGGCATCGTGCTGCAGGATACCCACCTTTTCACCGGCACGGTGATGGAGAACATCCGCTATGGCCGCCCGGACGCCACGGACGAGGAGTGCGTGGCCGCCGCCCAGCTGGCCAACGCCCACGGCTTCATCTCCCGCCTGCCGGAGGGCTACGCCACCATGCTCACCGGCGACGGGGCCAACCTCTCCCAGGGCCAGCGGCAGCTCCTGGCCATCGCCCGGGCCGCCGTGGCGGATCCCCCGGTGCTGATTTTGGATGAGGCCACCTCCTCCATCGACACCCGGACGGAGGAGCTGGTGCAGAAGGGCATGGACGGCCTGATGTATGGCCGCACCACCTTCGTCATCGCTCACCGGCTCTCCACCGTCCGCAACGCCGACTGCATCCTGGTACTGGAGCAGGGCCGCATCATCGAGCGGGGCACCCATGAGGAGCTCCTGGCCCAGAAGGGCCGCTACTTCCAGCTCTACACCGGCGGCTCCGGTGTTCTGGCGGAGTAAAAAA
>CAKTSC010000285.1 GCA_934597465.1 uncultured Dysosmobacter sp. | reverse complement strand
CAGAAGCACAACGTCCGCTACTTCTTCTATAACGGCGGCAACGACTCCATGGATACCTGCAACAAGATCAGCAAGTATATGCAGAAGGTGGGCTATGAGTGCCGGGTTATGGGCGTGCCCAAGACCATCGACAACGACCTCTACGGCACTGACCACTGCCCCGGCTTCGCCTCCGCCGCCAAGTATATCGCCACCTCCTGCATGGAGGTCTATCAGGATGCCCGGGTCTATGATACCGGCATGATCTGCATCATTGAGATCATGGGCCGCCATGCCGGCTGGCTGGCTGGCTCCGCGGCTCTCGCCACCGCCTACGGCGCGGGCCCCGACCTCATCTACCTCCCCGAGACGGACTTTGACATGGACAAGTTCCTGGCCGACGTGGAGCAGATCTACAAGGAGAAAGGCAACTGCATGGTGGCCGTCTCCGAGGGCATCCACTACGCCGACGGTACCTTCGTCTCCGAGGCCAAGACCTCCGCCACCGACGGCTTCGGTCACGCCCAGCTGGGCGGCCTTGCGGCCCATCTCGCCGCCGTGGTGAAGGAGAAGACCGGCGCCAAGGTCCGGGGCATCGAGCTCTCCCTCCTCCAGCGCTGCGGCGCGCACCTGGCCTCCGAGACCGATATCGAGGAGTCCTTCATGGCGGGCAAGGCTGCCGTGGAAAACGCCGTCAACGGCATCACCGACCGGATGGTGGGCTTTGAGCGGGGCACCATGGATGGCCGCTACCTCTGCAAGACCAAGCTCCTTCCCCTCACCGAGGTGGCCAACACCGAGAAGAAAGTCCCCCGGGAGTGGATCAATGCTGAGGGCAACGGCGTGGAGCAGCCCTTTATCGACTACGTCCTGCCTCTGATCCAGGGCGAGCCCAAGCTGCCCAAGGTGGACTCCCTCCCCCGCTTCGCCAAGCTGAAGAAGATCAAGGCGGAGTAAGAGAAAGCATATCGCAAAGCCCCCGCACGGCGGTGCCTTGCGGGGGCTTTCTCGCCGTTTGCATGGTATCCGTGCCTCTGTCAAAGAAAGCGGCCCCTTGTAAAGAACATGAAAGCCTGCTATACTAAAATCAGACAATTCAACAAATCGGAATTCTGCAGTATCCCGAAAAACGGTAATTGTGAGGAAAATATATTATGAAATGTCCAATCTGTAATAATGGAATGATCGCAGGGGATATTGTCTGTAAGACCGCAGCTGGGCCTACTTTATATCCTCGAAAAGCCGGAGAAGGGGAATTAAAACATTTCGGTAAAATGTTCTTTGGATGTAAAGAATCCATAAAGGCACATGACCTTGACGAGGGTTGGTATTGTCCGAATTGCAAAAAGGTAATGGTAATTTGGAACCAAACTTGCTAAGATAACTTCCAGTTTATCAACGGGAACACGAACCCGGGCCAGCCCTAGGGCTGGCCCGGTTCCGTATTCAGATCGTGTGCCTTTGAGGAGAAATCTCACAGGATGATGCAGATCAGTCCGCCACTGCCTTCGTTGATGATGCGGCTGAGGGTCTCCTGGAACTTCTTCCGGGCGTCCTCCGGCATCCGCTGGAGCTTGCCCTGCAGATCCTCGCTGACCAGCTCATGGAAGCTGCGGCCAAAGATGTTGGACTGCCAGATCTTCTGGGTGTCCCCCTCGAACTCCTGGAGAAGATAGTTCACCATGTCCTCGGACTGCTTCTCGTTGCCCACGATGGGGCTCACCGCCGTCTGGATATCCGCCCGGATCATATGGATGGAGGGGGCGCTGGCCCGGAGCTTCACGCCGTAGCGTCCGCCCTGCTTCACGATCTCCGGCTCCTCCAGCGTCAGCTCGTCGATGCTGGGGGCCACGATGCCGTAGCCCGTCTCCCGGACATCCCGCAGGGCCGGGGCCACCCGGTCATACTCCCGCTTCACCGCCGAGAGCTCCGTGAGGAGGCTCATCAGGTCCCCGTCGTCCGCCACCGGGAAGCCGGACTGGGCCGCGAGGGTCTCATAGAAAAGGCTCCGGGGCAGGTCGATGTCCGCCGAGGCCACGCCGGTGCCGAGGTCCATGGTCCGGACCCTCGCGGCGCTGATGTGCTCGCTCTCGCCCAGGGCGGCGAGGACGCCCTCCACCTCCCGGATGCGGTGCAGCTCCCCGGCGGAGGCCCGGATGGCGGCGTAGAGCCCGCTCTTGATGGGGTGCTCCGCCGGAAGGGCGTCCACCCAGGGCGGCAGGAAGAGGTCCAGCTCCCGCATGGGAAACTCGTAGAGCACCGCCCGGAGGATGGCGGCCACATCCTCATCCGTCAGCGTCAGGCAGTTCACCGGCATACAGTTCACACCGCAGCGCTGGCGGATCTCCCCGGCAATGGCCTGGGCCCGCTCGGACCGGGGCTCCTCGCAGTTGAGAAGGACGATGAAGGGCTTCCCCAGTTCCTGGAGCTCCCGGATGACCCGCTCCTCCGGCTCCCGGTAGTCCTCCCGGGGGATGCCGGCAATGCTACCGTCGGTGGTGATGACGATGCCGATGGTGGAGTGCTCCCGGATGACCTTCCGGGTGCCGATCTCCGCCGCCTCCGTCATGGGGATCTCATGGTCGAACCAGGGTGTGGTCACCAT
>CAKTSC010000284.1 GCA_934597465.1 uncultured Dysosmobacter sp. | reverse complement strand
TCCCAGGACTGCGAGGTGAACCTCCCCGGCATCCTGGGCTTCGCCCAGTACTGCGCCTACAACATCTCCGAGACCGCCCGGCTCTACGGCGGCAGCGCTTTCATGAAGCAGGTCTCCGGCCTGGTGCTGGGCTATCTTGCCAAGTCCGAGGCCGTCATGATCCGTGCGCTGAAAGACCACGGCTTCCACGCCCCCCTGCCCTTCAAGGAACTTACCCGGCTCCCCGACGGCATCATCGGCATGGGCTGCAAGATGGGCGAGGGCTGGCTTTTGACGGCGGAGATGATCGAGCTCGTCCGTTCCGGCTACGGCAACATCGTCTGCGCCCAGCCCTTCGGCTGCCTGCCCAACCACATCTGCGGCAAGGGCATGATCAACCAGATCCGCGCCCGCTACCCGGAGGCCAACATCACCCCCATCGACTACGACCCCGGCGCCACCCGGGTCAACCAGGAGAACCGCATCAAGCTGATGCTGGCTGTGGCCCGGGAGCGCCTGGAAGCCGCGCCCCAGGAGAAGGCCCCCGAGGCCGCCGGGCTCCCCCAGGATACCCCCGCCGCGGCCGCCGCCCCCCTGGCCCAGGCCAGCGCCTGAACGCAAAGCAGAAAGCACCCGCTCCCGCGGGTGCTTTTCCTTTTCCGCCGCCCGTGGATCGTAGGGGGCGGCGTCCCCGACGCTCCGTCCCCCGCACCCCGTAGGGGCCGATGCCTACATCGGCCCGCCGCAGAAACTTCCGGTACCCGTGTAGGGGCGGGGCTCCGCCCCCGCCCGTTCCCCCGGATTTGCTGTTCCTCCCCCAAACCCCGTAGAGGCGACCCTACGTGGCCGCCCGCACCCCCGTCCCTCGTCCCCCGTCCCCCGCAGGGCCATTCTCCATTCTCAATTATCAATTCTCCATTCCTCCACCTCGCGTCTCTCCCCTCCCCGCAAAATCCCCCCAAAACCCCCGGGGAATCGATTGACGAGCCCACCCGCCTGCGGTATAATATGATGTTACTATGCGGAATTCTGGAATAATGACCCTTTCGGGAGGTTTACTATGTGGATCGCGGATCAATGGCAGGACTATGAGCTTCTGGACTGCGGCGGCGGGGAGAAGCTGGAGCGCTGGGACAAGCAGTTCCTGGTGCGCCCCGACCCCCAGGCCATCTGGGAGACCCCCCATAAAAACCCCGCCTGGCGGCGGGCCAACGCCCGCTACCTCCGCTCCCAGACCGGCGGCGGCCACTGGGAGAAGAAGGCCCTGCCCGAGAGCTGGCAGATGCACTACAGGGATCTCACCTTCCAGGTCAAGCCCATGAACTTCAAGCACACCGGCCTCTTCCCGGAGCAGGCGGTGAACTGGGACTTCGCCATGGAGAAGATCCGTTCCGCCGACCGCCCCATCCGGGTGCTGAACCTCTTCGCCTACACCGGCGGAGCAACCGTGGCCTGCGCCAAGGCCGGGGCCGCCGTCTGCCATGTGGACGCCGCCAAGGGCATGGTGGCCTGGGCCAAGGACAACGCCCGGCTCTCCGGCCTGGCCGACGCCCCCATCCGCTGGATCGTGGACGACTGCGCCAAGTTCGTGGAGCGGGAGATCCGCCGGGGCAAGCAGTATGACGCCATCATCATGGACCCCCCCAGCTACGGCCGGGGCCCCTCCGGCGAGGTCTGGAAGCTGGAGGAGAACCTCTACCCCTTCGTGAAGCTCTGCGCCGGGGTGCTCTCCGAGAAGCCCCTCTTCGTCCTCATCAATTCCTACACCACGGGCCTGGCCCCCAGCGTCCTGGGCTATCTTCTCCATGAGCTGGTGGCCGTGAAGTTCGGCGGCAAGTGCAGCTGGGACGAGCTGGGCCTTCCCGTGACGGAGACCGGCCTGGCCCTGCCCTGCGGCGCAACAGGCCGCTGGTGCGCCGAGTAAGTGCCGAAAAGGGGGAAAATCGCCCATGATGGGAAGCAGCGCCATGCGGGGCAGTACCCTGGAGCCCTGGCTCCGGGAGCTGGCCCCCGCCCGGATCACCGTTCTGGATCTGAAAACCGGGGAGCGCTTCACGGAGCCCTCCTACGTGGCGGCGGAGTACGAGACCGTGACGGCCATGGGCCGGGATCCCGCCACCGGCGAGACCCGGGACTTTTCCCACCTTGCCCTCCGCCGGTATCTGGCCGCCGGGCGGGAGGCCCTCCGCTATGAGGACGCCCCCAACGTCCTGGTCTTCTCCCCCTTCCGGGAGGGCCAGGTGGCCCAGTACGACGGGGCGGAGTTCCTGGTGCGGGACTTTTTGCAACGCATCCGCCCTGGCTTTCATCTGATAAAGCCCGTCCTCTGCCTGAAGACGCAGGAGCGGACGACCCAGGTGGAGGAGCGGGCCCTCATCGACTTAGGGCTCCAGTCCGGCGGGCGGAAGGTCTTCCTCTTCCAGGAGCCCCTCACTGCCATCGAGGACGGAAAGCGCAATTTCCCCGGCCTCTCGCAGGCCGTGGTCTTCGATATCCTCCCCGGCTGACCGGGGAGCGCCCCCGCAACTACGAGTTAGGAGAATTTCCATGTCTTCCATGATCGAACTGAAGGATGTCACCTTCGCCTACCCGGCGGAGGAGGGCAAGC
>CAKTSC010000283.1 GCA_934597465.1 uncultured Dysosmobacter sp. | reverse complement strand
CCACGCAGATGCCCAGCGCGCTGATGGCAGTCTGCTTCTTGTCGCCGTAGTGCTTGGAGAGCACGGTGGCGGAGCAGCAGGTGTAGAGGAAGCCGAAGGCGGAGCCCACGCAGGTCATATCCACGATCCAGGAGAGGACCTGACGGCCGAACCAGGGAGCGATGAGGGCCAGGATCATGACGAAGAGCAGGGCGTTCTTGGGGGTGCCCTGGGGCGTCAGGTGGGCGAACTTCTTGGGCAGGGCGTCGGCGTAGGCCATGGAGTAGATGAGGCGGCTGGAGGCCATGTAGAAGCCGTTGATGCCGGAGACCACGGCGCAGAGCATCGCGATGCCGCAGAAGAAGACGCCCACATAGCCGATGCTCTTGAGGATCATCTCGCCGGTGGCCCAGTCGGGGTTGGCGGCCAGCATGGCCTGCCAGGGGTCCACCACGGCGGTGACGAAGACCACGGCGCAGTAGATGAGGCCGCCCACCATGATGGCGCCGATCATCAGGCCGAGAGCGGCCTTGTGAGAGAAGTTGTACTCCTCCGCCGCCTGGGGGATGGTGTCAAAGCCCACGAAGCAGTAGAGGGTGAAGGCCAGGATGGCAATGATGCAGGAGAAGGAGGACTTGCCCTCCTGGAAGTAGGGCTGCAGGTTGCTGAAGTCCGGCTTGCTGATGAGGGTGGCCACCAGCACGAAGAGGACGGAGCCTGCCAGGGAGACCGCCACCAGGGTCTGGAACCAGCCGGCGCTCTTGACGCCCCGGATATTCACGACGCCCAGGCCGATGATGAAGGCGTAGGCCAGGAGGATCTCACCGATGTAGACATCCCAGTTGGCGATGGTATAGAGGTAGCCGAACTGGAAGGGGGAGCCGGGCAGGATGTAACGGGAGACCATGGCCACGGCGGTGGAGTTCAGGGGGATGAGCGACCAGTAGGCCAGCACCAGAGACCAGCCGCAGATGAAGGCGTGCTTCTTGCCGAAGGCGGAATCGGCGTAGACGAATTCGCCGCCGGAGAGGGGGAACTTCTGGATCATGTAGCCGTAGCTGAAGCTGATGATGGAGATGACCACGGCACCCAGCATCAGGCCCAGGATGGCGCCCAGGGGGCCCGCCTTGGGCAGGAAGTCCGTGCCGGGGAGAACGAAGCAGCCCCAGCCGATGATGGCGCCCAGAGCCAGAGACCAGATGTCGATCTTGCGAAGGTCTTTTTTGAATTGGCCTTCGGCTTGCGGTTGTTTGGACATACGTTAAACCTCCTCAATTCGATGCGCACGGCGGGGATGCTCCGGGTGCGTGCCGTCTGCCGGGAGGGCCTGGCGGGTGGGTTCCTGGCGACATGTTAACAAAAGGTGAACGACTTGACTACTGATGGGAAGCACAAAGAAACCATGCGAAATTCGTTAAAAATATCAGTTGACGGCACTTTTTGTTAAGGAAAATGCTTTGGATGCAAAGAAAGCGTGAAGGCTTTAGCGGCTGGTGTAAATAGGAAGTGGAAAGGAGACGCTAAGGGAACGTTAAGGAAAGCCCGCCGCCGGATACCGGCAGCGGGCTTTGTCTGAACGCTGGTCTTACTGGGGGGGCTTGCCGTCCAGGATGCCGTCCAGCTTTTCCAGATCCCGGCTCACGGGATCCAGGCTGCGGGGCAGCTGGGAGAGGTTGACCTCCACCTTCCGGAGTTCGGCGGTGACGTGGGCGGCGGCGGCGTCAAAGGTGGCGGTAAGGGCTTCGTACTGGGTGCGGAAGCTTTCCGCCATCCGGCGAAGCTGGGCCTGGGTGTTGGCTTCCAGCTTGGCGGCGCGCTGCTGGGCCTCGCACTCGATGTTGCCGATGCGGTTGCGGAACTCCACATAGGCCCCGGCATCCCGGCGGAGGGCGCCGGCCTCGGTGCGGAGGGCCTCGTACTTCTCCGGGTAATCCCGGAGGGCGGCTACCTCCTCCAGCAGCTTCTCTGCCTGGGCGCTGAGCTGGGAGAGGGAGGCGGCCTGGGCGTCGCTCTGGGTCTTGAGGCTTCGGTTCTCCGCCTCCAGCTGGGAGGTTTTCTCCTTCAGGGCGGCGTTCTCAGTCTGGAGGGCGGCCAGGGCCTCCTCATGCTCCCGGGTGAGCTGCTCCATGTAGCGGGCCACGTCCTGCTTGTCGAAGCCGCCGAAGGTGACGGTCTTAAAGGTGTAGCTTTCCATCGTATTCCTGCTTTCTCGGGCGCCGAAGGGATCGGCGCCCGGTGGATTTCTATCTTACTGCTATTAAAATAGCATAAGCGGAGCGCCTTGACAAGCCTGGGATGTCCCCACCGGAAAAAATGAAAAAACCTGAAAAAAAGACTTGCATTTTCCGAGAGGCCGTGCTATGATAACTAAGCTGTCTGAAAGACATGCGCCGTTAGCTCAGCTGGATAGAGCGTCTGGCTACGGACCAGAAGGCCGGGGGTTCGAATCCCTCACGGCGTACCAAAAGTCCTCGAAATCGTCTGATTTCGAGGACTTTTGCTTTTCATAAGTTCCGTTTTTTGGGTGTTGCTTTTTTCTGACCCAAACGCTGACCCCAACGGGAGCGGGTAGCGGAAAGGTCTATACCGCACGGGATAGGATATTGCCCATGGT
>CAKTSC010000282.1 GCA_934597465.1 uncultured Dysosmobacter sp. | reverse complement strand
GGTAGCTGCCGTCCTCCTCCGTCCACTGCTTCACGCCGCAGAGGCGGGGGCCCTCGATGGTGAGGCCGGTCTCCTCATAGACCTCCCGGATGACGGAGCGGACCAGGGATTCCCCCGGCTCCACATGGCCGCCGGGAAAGGTGATGCCCGGCCAGTTGGGGTCGTTCCGATCCTGGACCAGAACCAGATCCCCCTGGCGGAGCATGCACATATTGGTGAGGATACAGGGCTCGATCCTTGCCATGGATGTTCTCCTTTCCCGGTCACGGGGCGGTCTCTTCGTCCTCCTCATCCCGGAGGAGCAGCTGCATGATCTGGCCGTAGATCTTCTCGGGATCCTTCAGAAAGCGCTCCCGCAGGGCCCGGGCCATGTCCTCCCGGGTAGCCATGAGCTGCAGATCCATGATGCTGCCCATGTCGTCCGAGAGGAAGAAGCGGACGGTGTAGGTGCCGTTCTCCCGCTTCTGGTAGGAGGACTGCACCTGGTTTTTCCGGCGGAGCTTGCGGTTGCAGTCCGCCAGGTTCCGGTCGCAGCGGAGGCGAACGGAGTAGGGAAGGCTGGACTCGCAGATCTGGCTGTTCTTGAGCCCCTTCTCCGTGATGGCGTAGAGCCCGTCCTCCGAGAGGGTCAGGTGGCCGGTCTTCACCAGGTCGTTGAGACACTCGGAGAAATCGAAGTAGTCGATGGCATCGTCGCAGAGGGTGAGATCCAGCACCACCTCAAAGGGGATGGGCTCGATGACACGGGCGGTGATGTAGAGGATGAGGAATTTGATCTCCAGCTTGTCGTGGATAAAGCCGTAGCCCATGGGACGGCGCCTCCTTTCCGTGGGCCGGAGGGATACCCGGCCTGCCCCCGGGTAGCGGGAGCTTTCGGCCACACTATACCACATTTCCGGGATGGTGTATAGGGGAAGCGTGTAAATTTTATGTTGCCTTCCTTGACCGGCGGGGGGCTTCCTGCTATGATGGTGGGACAGGAAAAAGCGCGCGGTTTTCTGCCGGATCCCGCCGGTTCGGGGCGGCAGGCGCATCCCATGAGAGAAAGGAAGCGATGCGGTATGAAGAGAATGCGGCGATGGCTGGCGGGGGGACTTCTGCTGGCGATGCTCTGGGCCTTGCCCGGCTGCGGCGGCGAAACGCCTCCGGCGGCCTCCTCCGGCAGCGGCAGCGGGGCAGTCAGCTCCGGCGGGGAGCCGGAGCCGGTGGTGGCGGAGCCCGCCTACCGCCATCCCCTGACGGGGCTTGGGATGGACGAGGACATCAGCGCCCGGCGGCCCGTGGCGGTGATGCTCAACGACCTGAAGGCCGCCCAGCCCCAGCTGGGGGTCTCGAAGGCCGATCTCATCTATGAGATGCCCGCCGAGGGCGGCATCACCCGGATGGTGGCCGTTTACCAGTCCCTGGAGGGGGTGGGGAACCTGGGGAGCATCCGCTCCACCCGGGCCTACTATCTGGAGCTGGCCCTGGGGCACGACGCCCTGCTCGTCCACGCCGGGGGCAGCCCGGAGGCCTATGAGGACATCCCCGCCTGGGGGGTGGACAATATGGACGGCGTCAACGGCGGCTCCGACGCCAAGATCTTCTGGCGGGATCCGGAGCGGAGGAAGACCATGGGCTATGAGCACAGCCTCCTGACCTCCGGCGAGGCGGTGCAGGGATATCTGGACGAGGGGCACTTCCGGACGGAGCATCAGGAGGGCTATGCCGAGGCGCTGCGCTTCACGGAGGACGGCACCCCCCAGGGCGGCACGGCGGCAAGCCATGTGGAGCTCTGCTACTCCTCCTACAAGACTGCGACCTTTGACTATGACGCCGCCGCGGGGCGCTACCTTGTGGGGCAGTTCGGCGGGGCGTACATCGACGGCAGCAGCGGCCAGCAGGTGGGCGTCACCAATGTGCTGGCCCTGGAGACCCGGATCCGGCCCATCACCGGGGACAGCGCCGGACGGATGCGGGCGGAGCTCACCGGCAGCGGCAGCGGAACGTTCTTCTGTGGCGGGCAGGCCATCCCCATCCGCTGGGAGAAGGCCTCCCGGAACGATCCCTTCGTCTACCGGACGGAGGACGGCCGGCTCCTGGAGCTGGGACGGGGCGTCAGCTACATCGGCATCTACGATCCCGGCTTCACGGGGAAGCTCAGCGTGGAATAAGGGAAAAGGAGAGAGGGCGCAAGCCCTCTCTCTTCGCATCAGGGAAAGCGCCCCCGGAGATCTCTCCGGGGGCGCTTTGCTCAGCCGCCGCAGCAGCAGTTCCGGGTCTCCTCGTAGGTCTCGGGCTTTCGGATGGTGTTGGGCGGGAAGAACTCGTTCACCGGGAAGGCGATGTTCCGGAAGAGGCCGCAGGGGTCTTCCGACGCGCCGCCGCAGCACTCCTTCTCCGGCATGCAGTAGTCGTAGACCGGGATCAGGAGCTGGGAGTCCCGCTCCAGCCGGACGATGGAGAACTGGCCCAGGGTCACATAGACCCGGCGGCCGTCCCCGCCGGTGCTGAGGCCGCCATCAAAGCAGTTGTTGATGAAGGCCGGGATCTCCGCCAGCTCCGCCTGGCAGCAGCAGCTGTCCCCGCAGCAGCGGCTCTCGCAGCAGTCGGCGATGC
>CAKTSC010000281.1 GCA_934597465.1 uncultured Dysosmobacter sp. | reverse complement strand
TCCTCCGGCACCTCCTGTCCCCCGGTGCAGAGGATCACGTGGGAGCCGTGGATCTTCTGGGTGTGGAGCCAGAGATCCCGGTAGTCAGCGGTTTTGGTGGTGAGCTGGTCGTTCTGGCGGTTGTTGCGGCCCACCAGCACCCGCCAGCCGCCGGAGGTGCAGAACTCCCGGGGCCTGGTGGCCCGGGGGCGCTCCCGCTTCTCCCGGGAGGACTTCTTCAGAAAGCCGTTCTCCCGGAGCTCGGCGCGGATATCCAGGAAGTCCTGCTCCGTCTCCGCCTGGCGCAGCTCCTCCAGCACGCTCTCGAGGTATGCCTCGTCCCGCTCCGCCAGGGCCATCTGCTCCGTGAGGTATCTCTCCGCCGTCCGGGCCTTGGTGTAGCGCTTGAAGTACTTGGCGGCGTTCTGCTGGGGCGTCAGCAGGGGATCTAAGGGGATGGTGAGTTCCCGGCAGTCGGGGTCATAGTAGTTCTCCGCCACCAGCTTGTTCTGGCCCTGCTCCATGCGGTAGAGGTTGGCGGTGATGAGCTCACCGCTGACGCGGAGGGTGTCCCGATCCTGGCACTTGGCGTACTCCTGGCGCTGCTGGGCCAGCTTCCGGCGGCAGCGATCCCGAGCGGAGGTCACGGTGCGCAGCAGCTCCTGCCCTCGCTGGCGGCCCCGCTCCTCCCGCTCCCGGGCCTCATAGAAGGCGTCCAGCAAGGCGGAGAAGCTCTCATAGCGCTGCGTCTCCGCCGCCGGGCCGTACTGGGCGATGGGCAGGGCGGAGAACTCGAAGGGGGAGCCGTCCCGCCGCAGGAGGATGGGGGTGAAACGGTTTTCCTTTACTGCCTCCTGAAAGCGGAGGAAGGTCTCCCGGAAGCGGGCCGTGCCCTCTTCGTCCAGGGTGCAGAGGCGGCCGTCGGTGGCGCCGCAGGCGCGGAAGGCCAGCTCCCGGGCCATCAGGGGGGAGAATCCGAAGTAGCTGTCCAGCAGGAAGCGATCCAGGGGGCTCTCGGGGTTTGCCCGGGAGAGCTTTTCCGCGAAGCCCGCCTCCGTTTCCTCCAGGAAGGGGAGGCGGCCTGCGGCGGCGGGGGGCTCGTAGAAGAGGCCCGGCAAGACCTGCCGCTGGGCGGACATGTCCGCGTCCACCCGGCGGAGGCAGTCGATGACGCGGCCGTCTCCATCCAGCAGGATCAGGTTGGAGCGGCGGCCCATGGCCTCCAGCACCAGGGTGCGGCGGCCCGGGCGGCCGAAATCGTCGGTAATGTCCAGCTCCAGCCGGGCCAGGCGCTCCAGGCCCGGTTGGCTCAGCTCCGCGATCCGGGCCCCCACCAGGTGCTTGCGCAGCAGCATGCAGAACATGGGAGGCTCAGAGGGGTTGTCCCGGATCAGCTCCGTCAGGTGCAGGCGGGGGGCGCTGGCCCCGGCGTTCAGCAGCAGGCGGCGGTTCCCCCGCAGCAGAAGGATCACCTGATCCCGGGCGGGCTGCTGCACCTTGTCGATCCGCAGGCCCAGAAGCTGGGGGCGGAGCTCCTCCAGGATCGCCCGGAGGCAAACGGCGTCCAGTGCCATCGTGTCACTCCCCTTCCATCATGGCGAGAAAAAGTTCATGGATGCGCTCCGTCTCCCCCTGGAGGTAGAGCCAGCCCAGCAGGGCCTCCAGAGCCGTGGCTGTGCCGTACTGGGCGCGGCTGGCGTGAGACGGGACGCTGTGTACCTGGGCGTTGCGGCCCCGGCGGAAGACGTCCGCTTCCGCCTCCGTCAGGAGGGGCAGGACGCGCTGGGCGCACCGGGCCTGATACTCGGCGCAGACCAGGCGGATGGTGGCCTGGTGCAGGCCGCGGCCCGTGGCCTTTCCGTGGACGCAGAGGTAGGAGCGTACCAGAAGCTCAAAGACCGCGTCCCCCATGTGGGCAAGGCCGATGGCGCTGATGCCCCGGAGCTCATCCGGGCTGAGGCGGGGCGCGAAGTAGTTTTCCTCCATGGGTCATGTTCCTTTCAACGGTTTGTAAGAGATCCCGGCGGCGGGCAGGGTTTTCCTTATGATAGCAAAGCTCCGGGGGAATTGCAAGGCCGGGAGGGAGAAGGGGGAAGCGATGTTCTGGGATAACGCTGCGTGGGCATACGACATCTTTGCGGATCTCATCAACCGGAAGGCCAACCGGGCCCTGTGCGCCTCCGTGTCGGAATGGGTCTTCCCCACGGAGGAGGCGCTGGAGTGCGCCTGCGGCACGGGGCTCCTCAGCGGCGTCATCGCCCCCGATGCCGGAGGCCGGTGGCCACGGACTTCTCGGAGAAGATGCTGCGGCGGGCGGAGAAAAAGTACGGCCGCTTCCAAAACGTGACCTCTGAGCGGGGCAGCATCCAGCAGATGGACTACCCGGGCGCGAGCTTTGACGCCGCTGTGGCGGCCCAGATCTATGGGCAGAAGTATCCCGGCAAGGCGGGCGGCATGGTGCTGATCTCCATCGGCGGCATGGACGCGGAGACGCTGAAAAGCCTGAAGCGAAAGCCCCGTCTCATCCAGGCCGGGGGAAGCTTTTCGCAGGCAAGCGGTAGAAAAGCGGCAGAAATCCGGGAGAGATCCCCCATCCCCCGCAAATTAGCATTCCTGTCAAG
>CAKTSC010000280.1 GCA_934597465.1 uncultured Dysosmobacter sp. | reverse complement strand
CCGCCAACAGTACGATCTTCATGATGCTCTCCCTCTCCGCCGGATGGCTCCGGCCTTTGGTATTCTCTCCTCCGGGAAGCCCCGGAACATCCGCTTACTTTTTGAGGTGATCCGCCACGATCTCCCGCTCATCCATGTGATGCTTGACGTGGTTTACCTCCTGATAGGTCTCGTGCCCCTTGCCGCAGAGGACGATGACATCCCCGGCCCGGGCGTGATCCATCGCCCAATGGATGGCCTCGATGCGGTCTTCCACCACGGTATAGGGGGTCTTGGTGCCCTCCATCCCCGCGAGGATATCCCGGATGATGTCACCGGGGACTTCCGTCCGGGGGTTGTCGGTGGTCACCACCACGAAATCCGCGATGTCGCAGGCGATCTTTCCCATCTTGGGGCGCTTGGCCTTATCCCGGTCTCCGCCGCAGCCGAAGAGCGCCACGGTGCGGCCCTTGGCAAAGCCCTTCACGGAGCGAAGGACATTCTCCAGCCCATCCGGGGAGTGGGCGTAGTCGATGAGGACGGTGTAGTCCTTCCCAGGGGTGGGAACCACCTCCACCCGGCCCTTCACATGGGGGACGGCGGCCAGCACTCCGGCGCTCTCCCCCAGCGGGATGCCAAGCTGCAATGCCGCCGCCAGCACATCCAGCGTATTATATACCATGAAGCCCCCGGGAATGTTTACCCGGACGGGGACTTTTTCCTCCGCCGTCACGGCGGTGAAGGCCACGTGATCCGCCCCCAGCTCCACGTCCTCCGCCCGGAGGTCGGCGGGCGCCTTCTCGGCATAGGTGAAGCGGGAGCAGGCGGCATCCTTCCAGAGCCGCTCCGTCCAGGGGTCGTCGGCGTTGAAAACGCCCCGGTCGCAGCTGCGGAAGAGGATGGCCTTGGCGTCGCAGTAGGCCTCCATGGTCTTGTGGAAGTCCAGGTGATCCTGGGTGAGATTGGTGAAGATGCCCACGGCATAGTGGATGCCGTAGACCCGATCCTCAAAGAGGGCGTGGGAGGAGGTCTCCATCACCACATGGGTGCAGCCCGCGTCCGCCATCCGGCGGAGAAGGCCCTGGAGCTCCAGGGATTCCGGCGTGGTGCGCTCCGTGGGCACGATCTCACTGCCGATCATATTCTGGTTGGTGCCGATGAGGCCCACCTTGGCCCCCCGCCCCTCCAGGATGGCCTTGAGGAGATAGGTGGTGGTGGTCTTGCCGTTGGTGCCGGTGACGGCCACCATGGTCATCTCCCGGGAGGGATGGCGGTAGAAGTTGGCCCCCAGGATGGCGAGGGCCCGGCGGGAATCCTTCACCTGGATGTAGGGGATTCTCTCCTCCGGCACGCGCTCGCAGAGGACGGCGGCGGCCCCGGCGGATACCGCCTTGCCGATGTAGGCGTGGCCGTCCGTCGCGTAGCCGGTGACGGCCACGAAGAGCTCGCCGGGCCGCACCCTGCGGGAATCATAGCAGACGCCGGGGATCTCGGTCTCCGGATCCGCGGTGGCGGCAAGCACCTCGATGCCTGCCAGCAGTTCGTTCAGCTTCATGGGGTCTCTTCCTTTCCTGGTCTTTCGTACCGGGCGGCAGCCGCCGCCGAAACAGGCGCAGGGACTATGGTATCAGCATTCTCCCTTCCGCACACCGGAAAACCTGCCGAAAACCATGCAGAAACTGCTCTTTCTCAGTCCGTGACGCTGCGGTCGCTGAAACGGACGGTGACAACGGTGCCCGCCGCCGCCTCCGTCCCGGCGGCGACGCTCTGGGACACGGCGTGGACATCGCCGGAGGAAGAGGCCGTGGCCCCCGCCACCTTCAGGATAAGGCCCGCCGAGGTGAGCCGCTGATTGGCCTCCGCCGCCGTGAGCCCCACCACATTGGGGACGGTGACGGGAGCGTTGGGCTTCTCCTCCCCCAGGTAGAGAAGGATGGTGGCGCTGCCGGGGACGATGGCGCCCCCCGCCGGGGTCTGGTCGGTGACGGTATCGCCGCCGCCGATGGTCTTGCAGGCAAAGCCCCGCTCGGAGAGCTTGGCCTTGGCCTGCTCCGCCGTGAGACCCACGCAGTTGGGGACGTTCAGATCCATGGCGGCCAGCTCATCCTCGCTGTACTCGGGCTCCACCCCCAGGTGGGGCAGGATCTCCCCCATGATCTGGCTGGCGGTGGGGGCGGCCATGTTGCCGCCGGAGACGTAAACGCCGGTATCGCGGCTGGGGGTATCCATGGTGACAAGGAGGATGTACTGGGGATCGTCCGCCGGGGCGAAGCACATGAAGGAGACCACCACGTCGCCCCGGGGATTGTCTTTCGTCTTGCTGCCGGTCTTGTCGGCGGTGCCGGTCTTGCCGCCGATGCGGTAGCCCACCACCTGTCCGTTCTTGCCGGTGCCGGAGGCCACCACGTACTCCAGGCACTCCCGGACGGTGGCGGAGGTCTCCTCGCTGATGGCCTGTCGGATTGGGGTGGCGTCGTGCTGGTAGAGCACCGCGCCGTCATCGTCCACGATCTGCTCCACGAGATACGGCTCATAGAGGTAGCCGCCGTTGACGCAGGCCGCCTGGGCCCGGATCAGGTGCAGGGGCGTGATGTTGAAGGTCTGGCCGAAGGCGTAGGACGCCAGGGA
>CAKTSC010000279.1 GCA_934597465.1 uncultured Dysosmobacter sp. | reverse complement strand
CCCCCGGCGCTACCGCAGCCTGGAGGAGCTGCGCGCCGCACCGCCCTACGATGTCTACCTCTCCGGCAGCGATCAGATCTGGAACCCCTCCATCTTCCCGGATCGCCGCTTTGACCCGGTGTTCTTCAGCGCCTTCACGGAGGGGCGGAAGATCGCCTACGCCCCCTCCTTCGGCGTGCCCCGGATCCCCGAGGGCATGGAGGAGGAGCTGCGGGGGTATCTTGCAGGCTTCTCCCACATCGCCGTGCGGGAGACCCAGGGCCGCCGCATCGTGGAGGAGATCACCGGCCGGGACGTGCCGGTGGTGCTGGATCCCACGCTGCTGCTCCGGCGGGAGGACTGGAGCGGCCTTGCCCGCGACCCCGGCATCTCCGGGGGCTACATCCTTTGCTACTGCATCAGCCGCCCGGAGGCGCTGACGCCCTACATCGAGACCCTGGCCCGGGAGACCGGGCTCCCCGTGGTGCAGCTGTGCGGCATCCGCCGCCCGGTGATCCGGGGGGCGAAGCTGGTGCTGGACGCGGGCCCGGCGGAGTTTCTGGGCCTTTTCCGGGGGGCCAGCTACGTCTGCACCAACTCCTTCCACGGAACGGTGTTTTCCGTGCAGTTCGGCAAGCCCTTCTTCACCGCCGCCGCGCCCTCGGAGCGGAAGGCTCCGGAGCTCTCCCGGACGTACTCCCTGCTGAGCCGCCTGGGGCTGGAGGGCCGCATCATCGGCAAGGGCGACAGCGCTCTGCCCGGCGACGCCATCGACTGGCAGGGGGCGGAGGAGAAGCTGGAGCGGGCCCGGCAGGAATCCCTGCGCTACCTGCGCTGCGCCCTGGAAGACCGGCCCTATGAGGCGGCCGGGACGGCGGAGGTCACCGGCCCCATCCTCGCGGAGCGGAGCCGCTGCACCGGCTGCGGCGCCTGCGCCGCCGTCTGCCCCAGGGAAGCCATTGCCATGGTGCGTGACCGGGAGGGCTTCGGCGCCCCCGCGGCGGATCCTTCCAAGTGCGACGGCTGCGGCCGCTGTGCCGCCGCCTGCCCCATCCTGCACCCCAAGGCTTCTGAAGGCGTGCTGCCCGCCGCTTACGCCGCCTGGCACAGGGACGACGCCGTGCGCCTGGCCTCCACCTCCGGCGGGGTCTTCACCGCCCTGGCGGAGGATACCCTGCGGGCGGGGGGCGTGGTCTTCGGCGCGGCCTTCGACGACAAGCTCCACCTGCGGCACACCGCCGCCTTCCGGGCGGAGGATCTGGCGAAGTTCCGGGGGGCCAAGTTCGTGCAGAGCGACCTGGGCAGTACCTTCCGGGAGATCCGGGAGGTGGTGAAGACCCGGCCGGTGCTCTTCTCTGGCACCCCCTGCCAGGTGGACGGGCTCTACCGCTTCCTGGGGGAGCGGCCGGAGAATCTCACCACCTGCGACCTGGTCTGCGGCGGTGTACCTTCCCCCGGCGTGTGGGAGAGCCTGGTGGCCGACCGGGCCCGGCGCAAGCGCAAGGCGGTGGTCTCCGTCCGCTTCTGCAGCAAGGTGGCAGGCTGGCAGAACTGCCACCTGACCCTCCGCTATGAGGACGGCTCCCAGGATTCCGCGCCCCTCCGGGAGACGGAGTACGGCCGGGCGCTGGCGCGGGGGCTCTTCCTGCGGGAGAGCTGCTACCGCTGCCCGTACAGCAGTCTCAGCCGGGTGGGGGATCTGACGCTGGGGGATTTCCGGGGCCTGCGGCCCGAGGAGCTGCCGGAGCAGCAGGAGAAGGGGGTCTCCCTCCTCCTCATCAACACCCCCCACGGGAGCCATGTTTTTGACCGGCTGGACATCGGCTGCAAGCAGTTCTCCGCGGAGCGGGCCGTGGCCGGGGATCCCCACCTTGCCGCCCCGGCGGCCTTCTGCCCGGAGCGGGCGGCCTTCTTCACGGCCTTCGCCCTGGAGCCCTTCGCCCAGGTGCGCAAGCGCTTCCTGGCCCGGCCGCCGTATCTGATCCGCACCGCCGCCAAGGCCCTGACCCCCCGGGGCAAGGCCAGGGTGAGGAAGCTTTTCCAGCGCTGAGAGAGAAAGGAAAGCCCGCCGGAGGCGGGCTTTCCTTGTATCTTTCCGGGGAAGGGCGGAATTTTCCGTGGGATTTTTCCCGCTTTCCGCTATTATCCCATAGAAGCACAGAGGAAGGGAGGCGACGGGATGCCGGAGCCCGAATGGATCGAGCTGCTGCGGCAGCGGAAGCCGGAGGGGATGGAACTCCTCCTGCGGCACGACGGGCCCCTGATGAAGTACATCATCGCGCCCATGGCGGCGTCTCCTCAGGATCGGGAGGACTGCCTCTCGGAGGTGACGCTGCGGGTGTGGGAGAAGATCGGCCAGTTCGACCCGGAGAAGGGCAGCTGGACGGCCTGGCTCACCGCCGTTACCCGGAACACCGCCTTGCGCTATGCCCAGACCCAGGCCCGCCACGCCGCCGGGGAGCTGGCGGAGGAGCTCCCCTCGCCGGAGCCCACGCCGGAGGAGCAGACCCTCCGCCGGGAGCGGCAGGAGGCCCTGCGCTGGGCGCTGCGGGAGCTCTGCCCCCTGGAGCGGCAGATCTTCTACCGGAAATACTACTACCGCCAGTCCACCGCCCAGATCGCCGCGGAGCTC
>CAKTSC010000278.1 GCA_934597465.1 uncultured Dysosmobacter sp. | reverse complement strand
ACGGCTCCACCGCCGTAGTCTTTTTGGGGCGCCAAAAAGACTACGCCCGCAGGCGTGTGCCGGAGGCAACCGACGCGTAGCGGCGGCTCTTGGCCGGAGGCTAAATGGGGGTGGATTGCTGCCGGGCATCCCCGGCACCATCGGTTGGTCAACCGGGCCACCGTCGGGGCGTCGGGGACGCCGCCCCCTACGCCCTGCGGGGGATGGGGGACGGGGATAGACGAATACGGCGGGTGATATTCCTTTTTGATTATACAAAGAGGAATGAAAACGCTCACTCTACGCCGCGATCCCAGAGGCCGCGGGTGAAGGTTTGGGGGGGCGGGGTAGTGGTTTGGTAGGCGCGGAGGATCTGGGTGGCCTCCTCCGCCGATTCGGTGGTGAAGCGGAGGCGGGCGGTGGTGAGGCCTATCTTTTTCCAATCCTCCCGGTCGGCGAGCCAGAGGGGGAGGCTGTTCTGCAGCTCGCTGCGGTGGCCCCAGACGCCCAGGATGGGGAAGCCGGCCCCGGTGCGATCCGTCAAAACGTGGCCCTGGCGGCAGGGGGCGCGGGGCGGGACGGCGGGGCCCTGGGCATCCAGGCGGCAGCCCTTGCCGTTCTGCACCAGGCAGTTCTCCGTGATCATCAGGGGCAGGCGGCCGTAGACCAGGGCTTCCGCCGGGAGGGGCAGGCGCAGGGCCCGGAGCTGGGGGCCCTTCAGCTCGAAGGACAGGCAGGCGGAGGCCAGGCCCTCTTCCCGTAGGAAGGCCAGTGACCGGGAGTTGAAGGCGTTGAGGCCGTAGTCCCCCCGGAGGATCAGGCCGCTGCCCCGGGCCAGGGGGAAGTGGCCCAGGTTCCCCAGCAGGACGGCGGTGACGCCGTTTTCCCGGGCCCTGGCCAGGAGCGCCCGGAGCGACTCCTCGTCCCGATCCCGCCAGACCCGGGGCAGGATGGCCTGCCACTCGCCGGGGAACTGGGGGAGGGGCCCCATGTCCGCGATCTCCTCCAGCGGGAGGGCGACGGCGGCGGGGGAGAGGGCCAGCAGCTCCGGCGAGAGCTGCCGCCGGGAATGGAGGGTCACGGTGAGGGCCGGGGGGCCGGGGTTCCGGCCTTCGTCGGAGACGGTTTTCTCATAGGGGAGCTCCCGGCGGGCGGGCACGGCGCAGCGGGCTTCCGTCAGGGCGCTGAGGGCCCGGCGGCGGAGGTCGTTGACGGCGCTGGCGGGGAGGGAGAGGCACTTTGCCACCCGGACATCGGCACTTTCGCAGCGGTAGGCGGTGCCGCCGGTCTTCTGCAGGCGGGCGGCCAGTTCTTCCGCCGTGAGCGCCCGGGTGCGGGCGGGCTCCGGAATGGGCCCGGTGACGGTGACGCTGTGGCCGTCGCCGTCCCGGGCGGTGAGGGTGCAGGGTTCCCCGGCGGGGACGGCGCAGGTGAAGGTCACAGGCACGGTGCGGGCGCTGTCCCTTTCATAGCGGGCCCGGGCCTGGGCGAAGAGCTCCTTGGGTTCCGGGACGTTCTCCGGCCGGGCGCCGAACATCTTCGGGCCCCGGCGGCCCTGCCAGTAGGCGTCCGTGAAGCCCTGGCGGGAGAAGGCAGCGTCCAGAGCCCCTTCCTCCTCCGGTGTGGGGCGGCGGTCTTCCCGCAGGAGGCGAGCGTAGATGTCCGTCACCACGGATACGTACTCCGGGCGCTTCATCCGGCCCTCCAGCTTCAGGCAGGCAACGCCCATGTCCCGGGCTTTCCGCAGTTCGGACGCCAGGCAGTTATCCTTCAGGGAGAGGGGACGGGCGGCCTTGGCGGGGGCGTCCAGGCCGTAGGGCAGGCGGCAGGGCTGGGCGCAGGCCCCCCGGCTGCCGCTGCGGCCGCCGATGAGGGCGCTCAGATAGCACTGGCCGGAGTAGCACATGCAGAGGGCCCCGTGGGCGAAGATCTCGATCTCGGCGGGGCAATTCCGGCAGATGGCCTCGGTGTCCTTGGCCGAGCACTCCCGGGCGATGACCACCCGCTCACAGCCCAGGCGGGCGGCCTCGCAGGCCCCGCCGGAGGTGAAAAGGCTCATCTGGGTGCTGGCGTGGAGGGGGAGATCCGGCAGGGCCTGGCGCAGGAGGGCGAAAAGGCCCCAGTCCTGCACCAGCACCGCGTCCGCCCCCAGGCGGGAGGCCAGGCGGGCGGTTGCCAGGGCCTCCGGCAGCTCCCGGTCGCTGAGGAGGGTGTTGAGGGTCAGGAAGACCCGGACGCCCCGCTCGTGGCAGTATCGGAGGGCGGCGGCGAAGTCCTCCTCCGAGAAGTTTTTCGCGCTGCGGCGGGCGTTGAAGCTGCCGAGGCCCAGGTATACCGCGTCCGCGCCGGACTGGACGGCGGCCCGGAGGGCCTCCGGCGACCCGGCGGGGGAGAGGAGCTCCGTCATCTGCCGTTGCCGCCGTTGGGGTTCTGGCGGTTCTGGTTCCCGCCCCGGTTCTCCAGCCGCTGCTGCAGGCGGAAGACCTCCCGCTTCAGCTCGCTGACCTCGGCCTGGGCCTTGGCGGCCTCGTCCAGGTAGCCCTTGATCTGGCGGCGGAGCTGCTCCGAGGCGGCCTGCTCCTTGAAGAGCTCGTCGGCGATGTTGGCGGCGGTGAGGACGGCGGCGTCCGTCCG
>CAKTSC010000277.1 GCA_934597465.1 uncultured Dysosmobacter sp. | reverse complement strand
GCACCAGCTTGCCAAGTGGTCTGACGTGGACATCGTGGTCTATATCGGCTGCGGCGAGCGCGGCAACGAGATGACCGACGTTCTGCGGGAGTTCCCCGAGCTGAAGGATCCCCGTACCGGCGAGTCCCTGATGAAGCGGACGGTGCTGATCGCCAACACCTCCGATATGCCCGTGGCCGCCCGTGAGGCGTCCGTCTACACCGGCATCACCATCGCGGAGTATTTCCGCGACATGGGCTACGACGTGGCCGTCATCGCCGACTCCACCTCCCGCTGGGCCGAGGCTCTGCGTGAGATGTCCGGGCGTCTCGAAGAGATGCCCGGTGAGGAAGGCTACCCTGCCTACCTTGCCTCCCGTCTCGCCCAGTTCTACGAGCGTGCCGGCAGCGTGGAGTGCCTGGGCAGCGACGAGCGCCGGGGCAGCCTCACCGCCGTGGGCGCGGTCTCCCCTCCGGGCGGCGACCTCTCCGAGCCCGTCTCTCAGGCCACCATGCGTATCGTCAAGGTCTTCTGGTCTCTGGACTCCAGCCTTGCCTATAAGCGTCACTTCCCGGCCATCAACTGGCTGAACTCCTACTCCCTGTATCTGGACTCCCTGAAGCCCTGGTTCGATGAGAACCTTGGCGAGGACTTCATGCGCAACCGCGGCGCTGCCATGAGCATCCTGCAGAACGAGGCCAGCCTCAACGAGATCGTCCAGCTCGTCGGTAAGGACGCCCTGTCTCCCGCCGACCAGCTGACCCTGGAGACCGCCCGGATGATCCGGGAGGACTTCCTGCAGCAGAACGCCTTCACCGACGTGGACGGCTACTCCAGCTATGACCGCCAGGAGCGGCTGCTGGCCATGATCCTGAAGTATGACCGGCTCTGCCGGGACGCCATCGCCAAGGGCGCTCCCACCGCCGCGCTCTTCCAGATCGGTGCCCGCGAGAAGATCGGCCGCGCCAAGAGCGTGGAGGTGGAGGAGTACAAGGAGGCCTACACCGCCATGTCTGCCCAGATGGAGACTGAGATCGCTGAGATCGCTGCCAAAGGAGGGGACGAAGCATGATCCGTGAATACCGTACCGTAGAGGAGATCGTCAGCCCTCTGATGATGGTCCGTCAGGTGGAAGGCGTCACCTATGACGAACTGGTGGAGGTGGAGCTGCACGACGGTTCCATCCGCCGGGGCAAGGTGCTGGAGGTCAACGGCGACACCGCCGTGGTCCAGCTCTTTGAGTCCGCCGCCGGCATCAACCTGGCCGACTCCAAGGTCCGCTTCCTGGGCCACCCCCTGCAGCTGGGCGTTTCCAGCGATATGCTGGGCCGCGTCTTCAACGGCATGGGCCAGCCCATCGACGGCGGCCCCGACATCCTGCCCGAGGAGTACCGGGACATCAACGGCCTGCCCATGAACCCCGCCGCCCGTGACTACCCCAACGAGTTCATCCAGACCGGCGTTTCTACCATCGACGGCCTGAACACCCTGGTCCGCGGCCAGAAGCTGCCCATCTTCTCCGGCTCCGGCCTGCCCCACGCCAACCTGGCGGCCCAGATCGCCCGTCAGGCCAAGGTGCTGGGCGACGCGGCCTCCAACTTCGCCGTGGTGTTTGCCGCCATCGGCATCACCTTCGAGGAGTCCGAGTTCTTCGTCAGCGAGTTCAAGCGCACCGGCGCCATCGACCGCACCGTGCTTTTCTCGAACCTTGCCAATGACCCCGCCGTCGAGCGTATCTCCACCCCCCGTATGGCCCTGACCGCCGCGGAGTACCTGGCCTTTGAGAAGGGCATGCACGTGCTGGTCATCATGACCGACATCACCAACTACGCCGAGGCCCTGCGTGAGGTCTCCGCCGCCAAGAAGGAGGTCCCGGGCCGCCGCGGCTTCCCCGGCTACCTCTACACCGACCTGGCGACCCTCTACGAGCGCGCCGGCCGCCGCCTGGGGAACCCCGGCTCCATCACCCTCATCCCCATCCTCACCATGCCCGAGGACGACAAGACCCACCCCATCCCCGACCTGACCGGTTATATCACCGAGGGCCAGATCATCCTGAGCCGCGAGCTCTACCGCAAGGGCATCCATCCCCCCGTGGACGTGTTGCCCAGCCTTTCCCGTCTGAAGGACAAGGGCATCGGCGTGGGCAAGACCCGGGAGGATCACGCCGCCACCATGAACCAGCTCTTTGCCGCTTACTCCACCGGTAAGGACAACAAGGAGCTGATGAGCATTCTGGGCGAGGCGGCCCTGACCCCCACCGACCTGCTCTATGCCAAGTTCGCCGACGAGTTCGAGCAGCGCTACGTGAACCAGGGCTACGAGGAGAACCGCTCCATTGAGGAGACGCTGGATCTGGGCTGGGAGCTCCTCAGCATCCTGCCCAAGAGCGAGCTGAAGCGCATCAAGCCGGAGATGATCGAGAAGTACTGGCCCAAGCACGACGCTCAGTAAGGAGGGGCAGCCATGGCAAACATCACGGTGAACCCCACCCGGATGGAGCTGACGCGGCTGAAGAAGAAGCTGAAGACCTCTCAGCGGGGTCACAAGCTCCTGAAGGACAAGCGGGACGAGCTGATGAAGCAGTTCCTGGAGACCGTCCGGGAGGTGAAAGCCCTCCGGGCCGAGGTGGAGAAGGA
>CAKTSC010000276.1 GCA_934597465.1 uncultured Dysosmobacter sp. | reverse complement strand
CCGCCGCTGCCGCCATCCCGCCGACCTGGACGGCGAGACCGCCTTCGCCCTGCTGGACGCCGTGGTGAGCCTTCCCGCCGGCCGCTGCACGGAGGCGGACGCCGCCGTGCTGACGGGCTTTGCCGCCTACTGGCTCCGGCACGGCGCGGAGCCGGAGCAGGCCGCCGCCGCCCGGCTCTTTGACCACCTGCTGGCCATCCTTCCCGCCGATTCCCCGGTCCGGGGCCGCATCGCCCAGGCCGCGTCGGACTTCTGGGGCGGCAGCACCCCCCTGCGCTTCGCCGCCCTGCGGCTCCGCCGGCAGCTGGGCCTCCCCACGGAGAGCCTGGAGCACCTGCTGGACGATCCCGAGGCCGTCAGCAGCGTCTTTCTGGACAACCTGAAGACCGCCACCCATTGGGTGCTGAAGGCCATCGGCGTGGAGTATCTTCTCTATCAGGCGGAGCGGACGGAGGGCCAGAACCTCCTCCACATCGCCACCCACTTCTCCAACCTCATCAAGGTCAGCGAGAACGTGGTGGTCCGCCGCATGGCGGGGGAATCCCTCCTGGCCATGGCCCCCTCCCTCAGCCGGGACCGCCGCAACGAGATCGCCGTGGAGCTCTCCAAGGCCCTGGAATCCGGCCAGAGCGAGATCTCCAAGTATATCCCCGAGTACCTGGGCCAGTTTGCCCTCTGGCTCTCCCCCCGGGAGCTGGACGAGGTGGCGGCTCAGATGGAGTCCCTCCTCTCCTCCGCCAACGAGAACGTGGCCAACGCCGCCCTCACCACCATCGGCTCCCTCCTGGAGCATTACAGCACCCGCAAGGGCCGCTTCCCGGAATCCCCCGAGGCCTTCGAGGGCCGCCGCCGGCACCTGACGGGGCTCCTTCTCACGGGCCTTGCCTCCTACCGGGAGAGCGAGCGCCGGGAATCCCTTCGGATCTTCGGCGACGGGCTCTTCGCCTCGGAGGCCCTGACCCTGGAGGAGAAGACCGGCCTCTTCCTCCTCACCGCCAAGAAGATCCTCTGCCTCATCGAAGACCGCCCCGGCACGGAGCTCACCTTCTTCCACACCGCCGCGGCCCTCTCCCGGATCTACCGCTTCATCGTCCTGCACAAGATCCAGTGCGGGCCCTTCCCCTTCCGCCTGCCGGAGAAGGTGGCCTTCTTCCCCGGCACCTTCGACCCCTTCTCCCTCTCCCACAAGGGCATCGTGCAGGATATCCGCGACCGGGGCTTCGAGGTCTACCTTGCCATCGACGAGTTCTCCTGGAGCAAGAAGACCCAGCCCTCCCTGATCCGCCGCCAGCTTGCCAGCATGTCCGTGGCGGACGAGTTCGACGTCTACCTCTTCCCCCACGACTTCCCGGTGAACCTCTCCAATCCCGACGACCTCCAGGCCCTGCGCCGGTGCTTCGCCGGGCGGGAGCTCTATCTCGCCGTGGGCAGCGACGTGGTGGCCAACGCCTCCTCCTACCGCCTGCCCCCCTCCCCCGGCTGCGTCCGGGAGATGAACCACATCGTCTTCCGCCGCCAGAGCGACGCCGACGGCCAGGCCATCGACGCCGACCTCTCCTACATCCAGGGCAGGGTGCTGGAGCTCCAGCTCCCCACCCATCTGGAGGATATCAGCTCCTCCCGCATCCGGGACAACATCGACCTGGGCCGGGACATCTCCAACCTCATCGACCCCAAGGTGCAGGACTTCATCTACCGCAACGGCCTCTACCTGCGTGAGCCCCAGTATAAGCGCATCCTCCTGGCCGGCGACCTGGACTTCCGCTATGAGCCCCGGCCGGACGACGCTCTCCGGACGGAGGCCGCCCAGTTCGCCGCCGCCCTCTCCTCCCCCCTCCCCCTGTGGGAGGAGGACGGCCTCCTGCTCCTTCGCCGGGGCGGGACGCTGCTGGGCGTCCTCAGTATGCGCAGCGTGGGTTCCGCCCAGCTCTACGGCGTCCTGGGCAGCGCCGAGACGGCGGATGCCGTCCGCCGCCGGGCGGCGGGGCACATCAGGCTCCTCTCCGCCATGGTCTGCCTGCAGGAGGAGGATCTCCCTCAGCTCCTGCTGACAGAGGCCCTGGCCCAGGCCCTGGGGGCCGAATGCGGCTGCGCCCTGGCCGCCCCCGGCTTCCTGCGTGCCCCCGGGCGGCGGGAGCTCCTCCGGCGCAACGGCTTCCTCCCCCTGGAGGAGGACGTGCCCGACAGCCCCTGCCTTGTGGACATGCGCTCCCCGGTGGCCCTGATCCGCAACATCACCACCACCCTGAAAGAGCCCTTCGCCTCGGACGCCTCCGTCCTTTCCGCCGTCCGCTCCGCCTCCCTCCGCTTCCAGGAGGCCGTGGCCGCCATGTATCCCGGCACCCTGGTGCTCTCCCTGGACGCGGAGCTCATCTACCACCGCCTCTCCCGCCGCATCGCCGAGTGCAACGGCGTGCCGGAGACCCCCACCGTCCCCCGGGTGCTGGGGCCCAAGATGTGCGTCCCCTTCGGCAAGATCCTCCGGGGCAACGTCATCCCCAACACCGTCACCAAGACCCTTCACACCGACAAGGTCTTCGCCCCGGATCTCCGCTCCTTCACCATCGAGGCCTACCCCGGCTACGCCCCGCTGGAGAGCCAGATCCGCATGATCCGCTCCTTCCGCCGGGACGCCATCCTGGTGGA
>CAKTSC010000275.1 GCA_934597465.1 uncultured Dysosmobacter sp. | reverse complement strand
CTTTCTTCGGGGGTCTGGGGGTGTATTCTTTTGATTTGAAAAGAATACATCCCCAGATGCCGCAGGTCATCCCCTGCACTCCCTCCCCGCCGGAACGGCGGGACAACTCCGGCCCCAGTCTGGGGCCAAATGCCGCCAAGCATCCTTGGCACCCCTGGTTGCTCAACCGGCCAGCGGCGGCGGGGGTATGGTCACCCCGCCCTACGGAGGGCCGAGAAAACCGGCCCGGCCCCAGCCTGGGGCCAAAAGCCGCCGGGCTTCCCCGGCACCCCCGCCCCGCCCAACGGGCGGGCCATCCTCCCCCCCGGGGCGCAAAAAAGGGCCGCTCCCCCGTAGGGGGAAAACCTCAAATCTCACGCTGCTCCCGCAGGGCCTTTTTGGCCTCCACGCCGGATTCCGCCACGTCGTACTCCCAGTTCCAGGGATCCTTCCGGCAGGTGCGGTCGGCATAGGGCACGAAGATGGAGAGCAGGCCGAAGAAGGCCAGGATCCAGCAGTACCACATGTAGGGCACGATCTCCACGGGGCTGATGACGATGCCGTAGGTGGTGGTGGTCAGGGACGCCGCCATCAGCAGCTGCGCGCCGTAGGGGATGATCCCCTGGAAGACGCAGGAGAAGACATCCAGCAGCGACGCCGTCCGCCGGGGATCCACCTTGAACTCCCGGCTCATGTCCTTGGCCACATTGCCGCAGAGGATGATGGCCACGGTGTTGTTGGCGGTGGCGCAGTCCGCCAGGGACACCAGCACGGACATGCCGATCTGGGCGGACTTGCCGCCGTGCATCATCCTCCGCAGCTTCTCAATGAGCCAGACGATGCCGCCGTTGTGGGCGATGAGCTCCGAGATGCCGCCGCAGAACAGGGCCAGGAAGAAGACCTCACTCATGCCGGTGAAGCCGTTCCAGATGTCCTGGGCAAAGGTGAAGACGGTGAGATCCCCGGCGCAGAGGCCGATGATCCCGGCGGAGAAGATGCCGATGGTCAGGGTCAGGAACACGTTGACGCCGAGGATGGCGAGAGCCAGCACCAGCACGTAGGGCACGACCTTCAGGATGTCGAAGCTCCGGGGCTCCAGCACGGCGCCGCCGCCCCGGCCGATGATAAGAAGAATGATAAGGGTCAGGATGGCCGCCGGGAGGGCGATGTAGAAGTTCACCCGGAACTTGTCCTTCAGGGCCACGCCCTGGGTCTTGGTGGCGGCGATGGTGGTGTCCGAGATCATGGAGAGGTTGTCGCCGAACATGGCGCCCCCGGCGCAGGCACCCAGCATCATGGGCACGCTGAGGCCGCTCTCGCTGGCAAGGCCCACGGCGATGGGCACAAGGGCCGTGATGGTGCCCACCGACGTGCCCGTGGCGGTGCCCAGGAAGGCGGAGATCACGAACATGCCCGCAACCAACAGCTCCACGGGGATGATGGCAAGGCCCAGGTTCACGGTGGCGTCCACGCCGCCCATGCTCTTGGCCACGGTGGAGAAGGCCCCCGCCAGGATGTAGATCATCAGCATGGTGAGGACGTTCTCATTGGCGGCGCCCCGGGCGAAGATGCTGAACTTCTCGTCCAGCTTTTCCTTCCCCATGCAGAAGGCGGCCACCACGGCAAGGAACATGGCGGTGACGGAGGGGAACTGGTAGAAGGCCATCTTCACCCCCTGCCGCTGCAGGAAGAGGCCGGCCCCCAGATAGATGACGATGAAAATGAGGAACGGCAGCAGCGCCCAGCCGTTCGGTTTGCGATTCAGACCCTGATCCATGGTTTTGCTTCCTCTCAATTCTCTGTTCTCCGCCGCTTTCTCTTTTCACTTTTAAAGCGGCAACAAGCTAAAGTGAATTTCATTATAACCGCTCCGGAAGGGGATGGCAACCGTTTTTTCGCCTTTCCCCGGTTTTTTGCCCCGATTTTTGCGGTTTTTCCAAAAAATTTCCCCTCTTTCCGCCGAAATGAACCGCCGCCTTCCGCCGGGTCGGAAAAGGGGAATTTGGGGGAATTTTGGCCAAAAAAGAAGAAAAAAGGGAAAACGCCGCCCGAAAAAAGGCGGCGTTTTCCCTCAGAAGGAGTGGCGTCTCCCGGCGCTTGAGGGCACGCCGGGGCCCACGGAAGGAAATGGGCGGGAGCGGGAAGGCGGGTTTTTGCTGGAAGGTTTTTGAAGAAATCGGAGAAAATGGAGAATGGAGAATTGAGAATGGAGAATGGCGAAGGCGGGGCCGGGTGCTCCTCCCGGCGGCCGGTGGGTCATGGGAGTGCGGGCGGCCACGCAGGGCCGCCCCTACGGGGATTATCGGAAGGGACAGCAGATCCGGGAGAGCGGGTGGGGACGGAGCCCCGCCCCTACGGGGCGGAGGAGGTTCGCGGGAACCAACGGAGTTGTTCCTTGCGGCAGTCTGGCGGCGGGGCGGGACGGAGCCCGCCCCCTACACGATGGTGGAGGGGATGCGGTTTTTCCGCAAAGGGCCGCGAATGACCAGGGAGCACTGAGCGAAGCGGGGAGCACGGAAAGAGGAGCTGGTCAATTCGGTTTTTGCCCGATATCCTCAGAGTGCAGCACGGCGTAGGGGGCGGGGAGTTGATAGGCACCCTGCCCGTGGTTACGTAGGGGGTGGCCCCAACTGAGCAGAACAGTTACGTGCCGCGTCCCGCCGGGTGGGAGGGCGCGG
>CAKTSC010000274.1 GCA_934597465.1 uncultured Dysosmobacter sp. | reverse complement strand
TATCACATGAAAATCGGATTCCTGGGCTGCGGCGCCATGGGCAGCATCTACGCCGGCAACCTCACCAAGGCCCACGAGGTCTACATCTTTGACGCCATGCCCGCCGTGTGCGAGGCCGTGAACACCACCGGCATCACCATCGACGAGCCCGACGGCACCACCCACGTCTATCATCCCGTCGTGGCCACCACCGATCCCTCCACCATCGGCGAGATGGACATCATGATCGTCTTCGTCAAGTACCTCTTCCTGGAGAGCGCCCTGGAAAAGTGCAAGACCATGATCGGGCCCAACACCATCGTCCTCTCCCTGCAGAACGGCGTGGGCAACTATGACGAGATCGCCAAGGTCGTGCCCGAGAAGCAGATCTGCTGCGGCACCACCGCCCACGGCGCCACCAACCTGGGCCCCGGCCACTCCCGCCACACCGGCGTGGGCCCCACCAACGTGGGCACCATCAAGGGCGGCCACGAGAGCGCCGAGAAGGTCGCCGAGGCTCTCCGCGCCGGCGGCTTTGAGGTGAACGTGCAGGAGAACGTGATGCAGCTCATCTGGCACAAGCTCTTCGCCAACATCGCCATCAACGCCATTACCGCCCTGCTGGACGTCACCAACGGCACCATCGCCGAGAACGAGCATGAGCGCGATCTCGCCGAGAAGATGGTGCGTGAGGCCGTGGCCGTGGCCAACGCCACCGGCTGCAGCTTCGACGTGGAGGCCGAGCTGAAGAACGCCTTCGATGTGGCCCTGGCCACCGGCACCAACCGCTCCTCCATGCTGCAGGATGTCACCCGCAAGGGCATCACCGAGATCAAGATCATCAACGGCGCCGTGGTGAAGGAAGGCAAGGCCGCCGGCATCCCCACCCCCTACAACGATGCCATCGTGGATCTGATCCTGGCCAAGCAGGACAGCTACCTCCAGAAGTAATTCCCCCCGCCATCCCTGAAATGTGGGAAGGACGGACGCTCTGCGCCCGTCCTTCCTTTTTTGTTTGAGGGGTGGGATAGGGTTTTTCCTTGGTTGGGGCCTGATTTTTTTCGCCGGGGCGGGCGGTTTTCCCGCCGGGGTTTTGGGTGCGGTCTGGCCGGGACGGACGGGGGCGCAAATTCCCTCTTGACAAGCGGAGCGGTTTGGCTATAATAGGCCATGGATAAGCGATAGATTAGAATTAAGCATTTGCTTATTTCAGAAGGGAGGCCCGGTCATGACCCAGCGGGAACAGCAGATCCTGGACTGGATCCGGGAGAACCCCCGCATCTCCCAGCAGGAGCTGGCGGAGAAGGCGGGCATCACCCGCTCCTCCGTGGCGGTGCACATCTCGAACCTTGCGAAGAAGGGCTACATCCTAGGCAAGGGTTACGTCCTCTCCCGGGAGCCGGAGCGGTACGTGGTGGGCATCGGCGCGGTGAACATCGACCTCATGGGCCGCAGCCGGGAGCCCCTGGTGATGGAGGATTCCAACCCCGGCTTCATCAGCATGTCCGTGGGCGGCGTCACCCATAATATCTGCGAGAACGCCTCCCGCCTGGGGGCTTCCGTCAAGATGATCTCCGTCACCGGGGACGATATCTACGGCGAGAAGATCCGCCGGGAGTGCGTGGCCGCCGGGATCGATGTGTCCCACTTCCTGATCCTGGAGGGCGAGAGCTCCTCCACCTACCTCTCCCTCCACAACGCCAACGGTGAGATGGCGCTCGCCATGTCGGATATGCGGGTGCTCCAAAAGCTCAGTGTGGACTTCCTGAAGAAGCACCACTCCCTGCTCCGGGGCGCGGCGGCCATCGTCATGGACGGCGGCCTCCCCCAGGAGGTGCTGGACTACGTGCGGGAGAGCTGCGGCGGGGAGGTGCCCATCTTCGCCGACCCCGTCAGCACCACCTACGCCCGGAAGTTCACCGGCGACCTCCGGGGCTACCACACCCTGAAGCCCAACCTCCTGGAGACGGAGGTGATGGCGGGCCGGAAGATCGGGAACGACGAAGACCTGGCCGCCGCCTGCGAGACCCTGCTTCATCGGGGCGCGGAGCGGGTGGTGGTGAGCCTGGGCCGCCGGGGCTGCCGCTGCTACCAGAAAAACGGCCCCGCCTACGCCGCCTGGGGCCCGCCCATGGACCAGATCGTCAACGCCACCGGCGCGGGGGACGCCTTCCTGGGTGCCCTCCTCACCGCCCATCTGCAGGATACCCCCCTGCCGGATGCCCTGCGCTTCGCCACCGCCGCCTCCCGGATGGCCATCTCCCACCAGGCCACCATCCACCCCGGCATCAGCACCCGGGCCGTCCAGGAGATCGTGGAGAAGGAAGACCTCCGCTGCGAGGAGCTTTGATGTTGGAGCGCATGCTTCCCACGCGTGAGGCCATTTAAATTTGTCCATCAAGGGGCTCCGCCCCATACCACCGTTCCGTCCATTCGGAAGAAAGGAAGTACACCATGAATACCAAGTATCTCTCCGTCACCCCTGAGATCCAGGCCGCTCTGGCCGAGGGCCGCCCCGTGGTGGCCCTGGAGTCCACCATCCTCTCCCACGGCATGCCCTATCCCGAGAACCTGGAGTTCTCCCACAAGGTGGAGGAGATCATCCGCGCCGAGGGCGCCGTCCCCGCCACCACCGCCATCATCGGCGGCAAGCTGAAAGTCGGCCTCAACAGCGAGGAGCTGGAGCTCATGTGCCGG
>CAKTSC010000273.1 GCA_934597465.1 uncultured Dysosmobacter sp. | reverse complement strand
CCGTAGCGGTTGCAGAGGTAGAGGAGCTTCTCCATCTCCGGGTAGCCCCGGCAGGACTCCCAGCGGGACACCGCCTGCCGGGAAACGTTGAGTTCCTCGGCAAATTGCTCCTGGGTGAGCCCCGCCGCGCGGCGGACCTCCTGCAGCCGTTCTCCAAAGGCCATGGGCCACTCCTCCTCTCGTCCTGGCTCTATGCTAGCCCATTTTGGCCTCTTTGACCAGCAAGCTGGGCTGTCATCGGGGAAAAATCCCCGCAACTTTACCGTTACATCCCGGAAAACCCGGGCTGTCCCCCCCGCCTTTCCCGGGCCAGGAGCCTCCCCGCCGGGACCGGGACGCTCCCCTTCCCGTTCCATTGTACCATACCCCAGGGGGGAAATGTGTTTCAATTTGATTACAAACGCCACCCCGCCCCTTCCCCGCCGAAAAGCCCCCGCTCCCCACCTCTTGACAGCGGGATCGCATTTCTTAACGTCATCTTAACGCCCGCTTTTCCCAGCGGAAAAGCGCTTTTCCGCCCCTCCCCGCCCCCGGAGATCGGGGCAAAGCGCCCCCAGGCGCTTGCGCTTTCCGCCGGGGCATTGTATAGTATCGTTGTACTATTATGCCCATCATAAGATGGGCGGAAGGAGACCCTATGCGTTTGACCGTTCCCTGCCTCTTTGGCCTGGAGAGCCTGGTGGCGGATGAGATGAAGCGGCTGGACTTAAAGGACGTCCACGCCGAGAATGGCCGGGTCCACTGCGAAGGGACCCTCGCGGACATCGCCCGGCTCAACATCAGCCTGCGCTGCGGCGCGCGGGTGCTGATGGAGCTTGGCAGCTTTCCGGCCCCGGACTTTGAGTCCCTCTTCCAGGGCGTGGCCGCCCTCCCCTGGGAGGATTACATCCCCCGGGAGGGGGAGTTCCCCGTGAAGGGCTGGTCCCTGAACTCCACCCTCCACTCCGTCCCCGCCTGCCAGGCCATCGTGAAGAAGGCCGCCGCCAGGCGCCTGGGGACGGCCTACGGCCTGGAGACTCTGCCGGAGAGCGGCAGCCGCTACCAGATCCAGTTCGCCATCGTGAAGGACATCGCCACCCTCTACCTGGACACCTCCGGCGAGGGGCTCTACAAGCGGGGCTACCGGGCCCAAAACATGGGCGCCCCCCTGCGGGAGACCCTGGCGGCCGCCCTGGTGAAGCTCTCCCGCTACCGGGGGAAGGACCCCTTCTGCGACCCCTTCTGCGGCAGCGGCACCATCCCCATCGAGGCGGCCCTCATCGCGAAAAACCGGGCCCCCGGCCTGGACCGGAGCTTCGCCGCCCAGAAGTGGCGGAACATGGACTCCAGGCTCTGGCTGGACGCCGCCGACGAGGCGATGGACAAGGAGTTCCACGGGACCTACGACATCTGGGGCGGGGACATCGACCCCGCCGCGGTGGAGCTCGCGAGGCACAACGCCCAGCTTGCCGGGGTGGAGGACTGCGTCCGCTTTGAGGTGGCCGACGCCGCCAAATTCCACCGGGACAGCGAGTACGGCCAGTTGGTGACGAATCCCCCCTACGGCGAGCGGCTCCTGGAGAAGCGGGAGGCTGAGGAGCTCTACCGGGTCTTCGGCAGAGCCGTCCGGGACCTGCCCCCCAAATGGCGGGTGCTGGTGCTCTCCTCCCACACGGAGTTTGAGCGCGCCTTCGGCCGCCCGGCGGACAAAAAGCGCAAGCTCTACAACGGTATGCTCAAATGCGACGTATTCCAGTACGGAAAATAACACGGCGGCCATCGCCGCCCTGAGGGAGGCACGCTACGCGATGCGGCATGTTTTCATCATCAACCCCAAGGCGGGCAAGAAGGATCAGACCGGGCGGATCTACGCCATGGCGGAGGCGCTGCGGGAAAAGCACGGCCTCAGCGTGAACTGCCTTTTGACGGAGCGGCCCGGCGGCGCCACCGAGATGGCCCGGAAGCTGGCGGAGAGCGGGGAGGAAGTGCGCCTCTACGCCTGCGGCGGCGACGGCACGGTGAACGAGGTGGCCAACGGCATCGCGGGCTTTCCCAACGCCGCCATGACCTGCATTCCCATCGGCACGGGGAACGACTTTTTGAAGAACTTCGGCCCCGACGCCGCCCGCTTCGCCGATGCGGAGAATCTCTGGAACGGGCGGGCCTTCCCCCTGGATCTCATCGAGTGCAACGGGCGGGAGTGCCTGACCATCGCCTGCTGCGGCATCGACGCCCGGGTGGCGGAGAGCGTCCACGAGCTGGGGGACTCCCCGCTGCTCTCCGGCCGGGGGAGCTATCTTGCAAGCGTTGCGGTGAACTTCCTCTTCCGGGGCATCGGCCAGCACTGGAGGATCACCGTGGATGACGAGGAGCTGGAGGGGGAGTATGCTCTCGCCGCCATGTGCAACGGCCGCTGCTACGGCGGCGGCTCCACCCCCATCCCGGAGGCCCGGATGGACGACGGTATCCTCCAGACCGTGCTGGTGCGGAACATCAGCCGGGTGCGGTTCGCCACGCTCTTCGGCACCTACTCCGCCGGGGATCACGCCAAGCTCCCCCCGGATGTTTTCCGTATCGTGACGCCCCGGAAGCTCCGTATCCGATCGGAGGAGGAACTCACCGTGTGCCTGGACGGGGAGTGCTTCCGCTGCCACGATGTCACCATGGGGCTCTCGGCGAGGAAGCTCCTCTTCTTCGG
>CAKTSC010000272.1 GCA_934597465.1 uncultured Dysosmobacter sp. | reverse complement strand
GATGACGTCCTTCTCCCCCGCCTCCGCCAGCACGGCCTTCAGGGCGTCTGCGACGCTGCCATAAGGCTTTGCGGCGGTGAAATGGTACTCGTCTGCCAGGCGCTCGCAGAGCTTGTCCGCGGTCAGGGCCCGGGGGCTGTCCGGCGTCACGGCGTAGATCCGCTCCGCCAGGGGCAGCAGGGCGTCGTAGATGCCCTCAAAGTCCTTGTCCGCCAGCACGCCCATGAGGAAGAGGATCTTCTTCCCGGGGAAATACTCCCGCAGGGAGGCCGCGATGGCCCGGGCGCACTGGGGGTTGTGGCCGCCGTCGATGATGAGCCAGGGGTTCTTCCGCACCCGCTCGAAGCGGCCGGGCCAGACCACGTCCCGCAGGCCCGCCAGCACCGCCTCGTCCGGGAGGTTCCAGCCGCGGCTGCGCAGGGTCTCCACGGTGTTCAGCACGGTGCAGGCATTCTGCAGCTGATACTCCCCCAGCAGGGAGAGCTGGATGTCGGGATACTGCCGCCAGGCGAAGTGCTGGCACTGAAGGCTGCTGGAGTGGAAGCGGATCTCCCCCAGGTTGGCCTCGGTGAGAGCCGCGTCCTGATCCCGGCAGACCTCCTCCACCACGCCCCGGACGCGGGGATCCTGGTCGCCCAGGACGACGGCCCCGCCGGGCTTGATGATGCCCGCCTTCTCGGCGGCGATGGCCTCCACGGTGTCGCCCAGGATCTCGGTGTGATCCAGGCCGATGCGGGTGATGACGGCGGCCTCCGGCACGTCGATGACGTTGGTGGCGTCCAGACGGCCGCCAAGGCCCACCTCCAGCACCACGATGTCGCATTTTGCCTCCTGGAAGAGGCAGAAGGCGATGGCCGTCACCAGCTCAAACTGGGTGGGGGCGTCGGACATGGCATTCGCCGCCTGCTTCACCCGTTCCGTGGCGTCCGCCAGGGCCTGGTCGCTGACCTCCTGCCCGTTCACCTGGAAGCGCTCGTTGTAGCGCAGCAGGTGGGGAGAGGTGTAGAGCCCCGTCCGGTAGCCCGCCTTCTCCAGGATGGAGGCCAGCATGGCGGCGGTGGAGCCCTTGCCGTTGGTTCCGGCGATGTGGACGAATTTCAGCTGCTTCTGGGGATCTCCCAGGGCGTAGAGCAGCTCCTGTACCCGCTCCAGGCCCAGGCGGCTGCCGTAGACCGCCGTTTCCTCATAGTAGCGAAGCGCTTCCTCGTAGGTCATAGTAACCCTTCCTTCCCATCAGGTCTTGGCGATCCAGCCCCGGCAGAGGGGCAGGAACACCCCGCCCACGGCGTTGCCTGCCGTGATGACGAGGATGCGGAGCAGCATGTCCCCGCTCCAGCAACCGGCGGCAGAGACATAGAACATGTCCGCCACGCAGTGCTCATAGCCGCTGAGGATGAAGACCATCACGCCGAAGAAGAGACCCAGGTACTTGCCCAGCTCGTGGGGGTTTTTGTTGAAGCTCTCCACGGCGATGTAGATAAAGATGTTGCAGAGGATGCCCAGGAGGAAAAGGCTGCCGAGGCTGTCCTCCGCCTTCACCTGGCACATCCCCGCCGCTTTCTCAGCGTAGGGTGCGATGCGGCTGGCGTTCATGAGCCCCGCCGTCAGCATGGTGCCCAGCAGGTTCCCCAGCCAGATCACCGGCAGCTCCAGGGCGTAATCGCGCCCGTTCTGGAAGACGTAGCAGACCTTGCCGGTGAAGAGCTTCAGCCCGAAGGTGCAGACGCAGAAGAGTCCGCAGGTGAAGAAGAGGGCCCCCAGCACCTTGCTCTCCAGCGCCAGGAAGACCACGCCGCCGAAGCCGATGCACATACCGGCCAGCACGGCGGAGAGGAGGGTTTTCAGGTACTTCATACCGCTCCTCAGCCCAGCTTCCGCTCGGCAGCCTCCACCACGTGGCCGATGAGGACGGAGGTGGTAACGCTGCCCACGCCGCCGGGAACGGGGGTGATGGCCTCCACGATGGGCTCCACCTCGTCATAGACGGCGTCGCCGGCGATGCCGCCCTTGCCGCCCTTGGCGTTGGGCTTGTTCTCGTCCCAGTTGATGGAGACGTCGATGACCACCTGGCCGGGGCGGACGTAATCCTTTGTGAGGCTGTTCAGCACGCCGGCGGCGGAGACCAGGATGTCCGCCTGACGGGCGATGGCGGCGGTATCCACGGTCTTGGTGTGGCAGACGGTGACGGTGGCGTTCTTGGCCATCAGCATCATGGCGGCAGGCTTGCCCACCACCAGGGAGCGGCCGATGACCACGGCGTTCTTGCCCTTGCAGTCGATGCCGTAGTAGTCCAGGATCTCCATGCAGGCCTGGGGAGTGCAGGGGGCGAAGCCCAGCTTCTTGCCGGTGAAGACGCCGGCGTTGGAGAGATCCGTCATGCAGTCCACATCCTTGGCGGCGGCCAGGCGGTTGCAGATCTCGTCCTGGTCGGCCTTCAGGTGCTTGGGCAGGGGACGGAACATCAGGCAGCCGTGGATGGAATCGTCGGCGTTGATGGCGTCGATCTGCGCCAGGAGGGCTTCCTTGGTGACATCCTCCGGCAGGAGGAACTTCTCCACCTCCACGCCGATGAGGGCGGCGCGGCTCTCCGCGCCCTTCTCATAGGAGAGGTCGGAGGGGTTGGCCCCGCAGCGGACGATGGCCAGCTTCGGGGTGACGCCCTTTTCCTTCAGGGCGGCGAC
>CAKTSC010000271.1 GCA_934597465.1 uncultured Dysosmobacter sp. | reverse complement strand
ACTCGCCGTGCCGCAGAGCATGGTGATAGAGATGGACAATACAATTTGGCAGAGTTTTATGAAGATGCAATCGGAGTGGAAAGAGATATCGAACAGGCTAAGCATTGGTATCGACTTGCTGCATTGCAAAACGATGATTTGGCAATCGAGAAATGCAAAGAACTTGGAATTGCATTGTAATTACGCATCGCAATATAATCAACAGTTCGTCAACTTCAAGTTTGCTGAACAGATAAAGGCACACTTCCCGCAGACTGTTCTGCCGCTTTCTCTGGTACGTACCCTCGGTTGATAAGGGCAAGCACGCCCCGCCGCGCTGCGCCGGCGGCAAAGGACGGGAGGGACAGACCTCCCCGGAAAAACGCCGTCCCGGCAAGGCCGGGAGGCGAAGCACGAAGGAGGAAAACCCTATGAGCAAGACATTGGTCGCTTACTTCTCCGCCACTGGCAATACCGCCCGGGCCGCGGATCGCCTGGCCAAGGCCATCGGCGCGGATCTCCACGAGATCCGGCCCAAGGTGCCCTACACCAAGAAGGATCTGGACTGGACCGATCCCCGCAGCCGCAGCACCCTGGAGATGAAGGACAAGTCCTCCCGCCCTGAGATCGAGGGCCGGGTGGCAAACATGGACCAGTACGACACCATTTACGTGGGCTTCCCCATCTGGTGGTATGTGGCCCCCACCATCATCAACGCCTTCCTGGAGAGCTATGATCTCTCCGGCAAGACCGTGATCCCCTTCGCCACCTCCGGCGGCAGCGGCATGGGCAAGACCCTGGAGGGCCTGAAGGGCAGCTGCAGCGGCGACCTGCGCCCCGGCAAGATGTGGATCGGCGATGCGCCCGAGGAGTCCGTCCGCCTCTGGGCTGAGAGCAAGAAGTGAGAAAACGCCCCCGGAGACGAAAGCCTCCGGGGGCACTTTTTCGTGTTTTCAGCCCTTCTCCCGCCGGGCTATGGCGGCGATGTCCCCCACCCCGGGCAGCACCATGCTGGGCCGGTAGGCGTAGGTCTTCAAAGTCTCCTCCGTGGAGACGCCGGAGAGCACCAGCACCGTGGACATGCCGCTCTCCAGCCCCGAGATTACGTCGGTATCCATCCGGTCGCCCACCATCACGGCCTCGGCGGAGTGGCAGCCCAGCAGCTTCAGCCCCGTGCGCATCATCAGGGGATTGGGCTTGCCGCAGAAGTAGGCCTGCTTGCCGGTGGCCATCTCGATGGGGGCCACCAGCGCCCGGCAGGCCGGGGCGATGCCGTTTTCAATGGGCCCGGACACGTCGGAGTTGGCGCCGATGAGCTTGGCCCCCGCCAGCACCAGATTCGTGGCCTTGGTCAGGGTATCCAGGGAGTAGGAGCGCCCCTCCCCCACCACCACGTAGTCCGGGTTCACATCGTTCATGGTGATGCCCGCGTCGTAGAGGGCGTTGAACAGGCCCGCCTCGCCGATGGCGAAGACGGAGCAGCCCGGGGCCTGCTCCCGGAGGAAGGCCGCCGTGGCCAGGGCGCTGGTATAGAAGTGCTCCTCGGAGACATCCAGCCCCATCCGCGCCAGCTTCTGCTGGAGCTCCCGGGGGGTGTAGCCGCTGTTGTTGGTGAGGAAGAGGTACTTCTTCCCCTCCGCCTGGAGCCACTGGATGAACTCCGCCACCCCGGGGAGGATCCGGTTCCCGTGGTAGATGACGCCGTCCATATCGCAGAGGAAGCCCTTCTTTCCGTTGAAATCGATGCCATTCGCAGCAAGCATACCCGCGCACCGCCCTTTCTCAGCTTTCCCGCCCTTCCGGGGGGATTGGCTCTATGATACCAGCTTTCGCCGCCGGATGCCACCCATCCCATGTAAAATTTTCCGCCCTTGCAATTTTCCCCCCCGTTGGGTACAATGGCCCCATCACGGGAAGGGAGGCGCACCCATGTCTCAGGTCACCAAGCGGGCGCTGGAGGCGTCGCTGAAGCATCTGCTGCTGCAAAAGCCCCTCAGCAGGATCACCGTCACCGACATCACGGAGGACTGCGGCATCAACCGCATGACCTTCTACTACCACTTCAAGGACATCTACGACCTTGTGGAGTGGTGCTGCCAGGAGGACGCCAGCCGGGCTCTCGCCGGGAAGAAGACCTATGAGACCTGGCAGCAGGGTCTTCTGCAGATCTTTGAGGCGGTGCGGGAGAACAAGCCCTTCATCCTGAACGTCTACCGCTCCGTCAGCCGGGAGCAGGTGGAGAATTACCTCTACAAGGTCACCTACGCCCTGCTGGACGGCGTGGTGGAGGAGCAGGCCCAGGGCATGAGCGTCCGGCAGGAGGACAAAGCGTTCCTGGCCACCCTCTACCAGTACATGTTCGTGGGCCTCATGCTGGACTGGATCAAAAGCGACATGAAGGGGGACCCCCAGGCCATCGTGAGCCGGCTGGAGCTGGCCATCCACGGCAACATCCGCGCCGCCCTGGAGCGGCTGAGGGCCGACAAGGACCCATCAAAGCGCCCGGAGTGATAAAATTTCAAACAGCTTCGCGCCCTGTGATAAAGAACTTATCACAGGGCGCTTTCTGCTGATTGCGCTTCCCCGGAAACTGGGGTATTCTTACGGCAACAACAGGAAAACATAGTATCCCAAGGGATACCGGACATCGAAAGGAGACCTCTCTATGTATTATTCCAGCGGTAACTACGAAGCCTTTGCCCGCCC
>CAKTSC010000270.1 GCA_934597465.1 uncultured Dysosmobacter sp. | reverse complement strand
CTGGGGATGCTGGTGTTGGGCTGGCTCAGCCCGATGGTCTGGATGCGGTACTGATAGCCCGTGTCGGGGCTCAGGCCCGTATCCACGAACTGATAGTGCTTCACCCCGTCGATGACCTCGACATAGTCGCCGCCCTCCACGGTGCCGATCTTATAGTACCCGGAGGCGGAGGGGGACTGGAAGTAGCGGTAGAGCACGAAGCCCGCCGCGCTGCCGGGATAATCCCACTCCAGGGCGATCTGCTCGGTGGTGGTGTCCTCCTCGCTGGCGCCGAAGTTCTCCGGCAGCAGCGGGGGCTGCACCACGCTGTTCACCAGGTACGTCACCACGGGATACTTCCCCTGATAGAGGAAGCCCACCAGCTTCCAGTTGAAGCCGTAGCCGTACTGCTGGGCCTGGGTGGGCAGGCCGTTCATCTCGCCGGAGTAGCTGGAGCCCGCAGTGGTGACATGCACCTTGCCCGCGCCGTGGCTGTAGCCCGCGGTAACGCCCACGGTGACGCCGCCGACGCCCGCGCCCGCCTTGGCTTCCACCTCCAGATCGTAGTTGAAGCTGTTCTCCACCTCGCTGGTCATGGCGATGGACTGGGAGATGGTGTTCTGGCTGCCCTGGCCCACGGCGGCGAAGTCGCCGTCATAGACCAGCGTCTGGCTGCGGTCGTCCGGCAGGGCGCCCACGCTTCCGGCGTAGCTGCCGGGATCGCCGACGGTATGGGTCAGCGCGGCCCCCACGTCCGGCAGGATGTCCCGGTAGACCGCCTGGATCTCCGCGTACTCCTCCAGGGAGATGGTGCGCACGGAGGGCTGGTACGGCAGGTTCACCGTCATGGTCTGCTTCGCACCGCCGGGCATGGTGGCCTCGTAGACGTAGGTCTCCACCGGCAGGGCGTAGAGCACCACGCTGTCCATGCCCGCCATGGTGGCGTACTCTACCTCATACTCGATGGAGGAGCTCTCCTGGGTCTCCCAGGTAAAGCTGTTGTTGATGGCGGCCTCCGCCTCCGCGTGGGCCAGCTCCACTCCCAGGATGGAGAAGGACTGCTCCCAGCTGGTGTAAGCACCCACGGAGAAGGAGTTGGCGTGGCTCACGCCGCCACCGGAGCCGTGGCTGGCGCTGTACGAGGTCTTGGACTCGATCATCTGGCTGTCGTCGTCCCCGTTGGCCAGATCCGCGTAGTAGGGCGGGGAGGCCAGCACCGCCAGCACCTCGGGGTCGGCGTAGGTATAGTAGTGCTTGCCGGTGTACTGGAGAACGATGGTATCATCGTCCGTATTGGGCAGGCAGAAGGGCACTGCCCGGGGCGTCATATACGCCTCGCCGTCGATCATGCCGGAATAGGAGGGATCGGCGTACTGGTGATACACATTGCTCACCGTGCGGCTCTGCCCGCTGCCGCCGAAGCTCAGGATGTTCAGATGCTGATTCTTGAAAGTTTCACGGTTTACCGCAGTATAGGCAAACAAGTGGGCGTTGTCCCGGTCTTTCTCATCCACCCAAACAGGAACCCGGTTGACGCCGACGGCCTCCTGGCCGCTGCCGGTGAAGTCCGCCGCCCGGGCGCTCCACTCCACGTAGAACAGGTGGTCATTGACGCCTTCAAAATCCGTTCCATAGAAATAGTTCGTGTGCTTATCCGCCAGATCCAGCACCTCGATGCCGCCGGTGCCGTACCGCAGGATGATGCTGTCCATGTAGATGCAGGGGCCCTCGCCGATCCCGTAGAACTTGCCCACGGTCAGGTTGGCCGCCATATAGGGAAGGCTCATGTAGTACTTGTCGGAGAGCCCGGAGCTGCCGTCGGTGGGGTTGATGTTCTGGGAGGCCTGCTTGTCAAAGCCCGTGCCGTTCCAGCCGTAGATGGCCAGGTACCGGGCGTCCCGGTTAGTGGTACTGCTGCTGCCGCCCACGATCAGCTCATTGCGGCCGTCGTTGTCCACGTCCCCGGCGGTCAGGCCCGCCCGGTAGACAGTCCCCAGATCCAGCTCATAGCTGCGGGTCATCATCTGGCTGTCGTCCGCACCCATCAGCACCACAGCCTTGCTTGCCTGGGCCTTGCCCTGGTACTTATAGTAGCCGTAGGAGATGGCCAGGTCGTCGATGCCGTCCTTGTCGATGTCCGCCGCCGCCAGGCTCACCATGTTGGGAACCAGGCCGCCGGTCTTGGGCAGGTCGCGCGTCCACGCCTTCTTCCAGTTGCCTGCAGTCAGGAAACCGTCGTCCGCGGTATCCTGCAGCTTCCAGACGGTGACGGCGGGGGTCAGGAAACTGCCGTCATACACGGCGATCTCGTCGATGCCATCGCCGTCAAAGTCGCCCACGGTCAGATCCAGATAGTTATAGGGCGTGTAAGGATCCGTGAAGTGGTTGTCCGGTTTGTCATCGTTGTTTCCGATGGCACCGGAGAGCTTGATACCTTTTCCCATATACCGATTGTTCACCGGATCCGCGGTGTAGAGATGCAGATAGTTGTAGTAATCTGAAGTTCGATACCGGCTAAAGTAGGTAAGAATGGCTACGTCCTTCTTCAGACCGTTGTTGTCCGTGGAGAAGTTGCCCTCCACGGCGAGCATGGCGTCGCCGGAGAAGTTGGGGTCTTTGGAAGTGGCGCTCTGAAAGAAATCGCTGAGACTGCCTCCGGTAGCCGTGCCGTTGCCAACAAGAGACACGGCGGATTTAGAGGGGTCTTGGT
>CAKTSC010000269.1 GCA_934597465.1 uncultured Dysosmobacter sp. | reverse complement strand
AGGCAGGGGTTGTTCTTCTGGCGGCGGTTGAGGATCTGCACCACCCGCTCGATCTCCTCCTCCCGGCCGATGACGGGATCCAGCTTGCCCTGGCGGGCCTTGCCGGTAAGATCCTGGCAGTAGCCCTCCAGGAACTTGCGCTTGCCCTTCTCGCCCTTGCGGGTGTCCTTCTCCCGCTCGGGGCGGGGGGTCTCCCCGGTCTCCTGGCCGCCGGGGGCGGCATTGCCGAAGAGACGGTTGAGGAAGGGGAAGGTGGCGGTCTTGCCCTCGTCCTCCTCGCCGAGATCCTCCCCGGCGGGGAGATCCTCGATATTCTCCACCCCGTTGAAGGCCTGGAGCATCTCGTTATTCAGGGTGTCCAGCTCCTCGTCGGAGATGCCCATGCGCTTCATCATATCGTCCACCTGGGGCAGGCCCAGCTCACGGGCGCACTTGAGGCAGAGGCCCTCGTTGACGGTCTGGCCGTTCTCCATCCGGGAGATGTAGACCACGGCGACATTTTTCTTGCATCGGGAACAAAGTGTAGGCTGCATCGTGTACCTCCAGAAAGTATGCGCTCACCCCGCCGTTCCGGCGGAGGCCAAGAACGCCAGGGGGTTCAGTGAAGTGAAGCGGGAGAGGATGTACGTCCCCTCCACGGCGGGGGTCTCGAAGGAGACACCGAAGCGGCGGAGAAGCCAGATGGCCAGCAGCAGGGCCAGCACGCCCTCCAGAAGGCCCACGGCGGCTCCGGCCAGGCCGTTCATGCTGCGGAGCACCGGGAGCTTCAGGGCGAGATCCAGCACCCTGCAGAGGAGCTTGAGAAGGATCAGCAGCACCGCGAAGCTCAGGAGGAAGAGGAGGGCGCGGATGACGCTCTCCGCCACGCTCTGCACCACGGCGGTGGCCACGCTGACGCCGGTATCCCGCACCTTTTCCCGGGCGCTGTCCCCCAGGCGCTGGAGGAGCTTTTCATCCACGCCGATGGCCCGGAGGAGACGCTGGATCTCGCTCTCCTCCTCCGCCCCGCGCTGCTCCTCCGCCGAGACGTCCGGCCGGGAGGCGCCGATCTGGGGCTCCCGGGGGGTAACGGCGGCGGAGGGATCGCCGCCCAGGGCGGCGTTCACCTTTCTCTCCACCCGCCGCTCGATGACGGGCTGGAGAACGCCGGAGACATGGGGCGCGGCCCAGGCGGTGAAGAGCTGGGCCCCGGTGAGGGCCAGGATCACGGTGAGCAGGCCCGCCACGGTGCGGAAGAAGCCCCGCCGGGCCCCCACCACGGTGAAGGCGATGAGGGCCGCCGCCGTTATGACATCCAATATTATAGCAGTTGTTGTCACGGGTTCCTACCTTTCCGCATGTAAACGTTTTGTAAATTGGCCGGGAATGTTTCCCGGAAGAGGGGGCTTTGTCCCAGTTTTCCGCTCTCAGGGCACGAAGAGCCGGGCTTCCTCCGCCCCCAGCAGGAGGACGGAGCCGTCCGAGCGCTGGAGGACGGCGCGGACGCCGTCCGTCCCCATGAGGGAGGCGTACTCCTCCATGGCGCTGGTGTAGACCACGCAGCGGTCGGGGTAGAGCACCGCCGCGTAGCGCCCGGCGGCGGAGAGATCCAGGATCTCCTCGCTGACCTCCCGCTCCCCCAGGACGTTCCCGGCACCGTCCAGAGAGACCAGGCGGCCGGTGCTGCCGGACTGGTAGCGGCTGAGCTGGAGGAGGGCGAAGCCGTCCCCGCCGAAGTGGTAGCCCCGGAGGTGCTCCCCGCTCCAGGAGAAGCCCTCCCCCGCCGTTCCCGCCGAGGGAAAGAGGGAGAGTCCGTCCTGGCCCAGGGCGCAGAGGGCGCTGCCGGTGATCCCCAGCTCGAAGACCAGGTCGTCCGGCACCGGGCAGGTGAACTGGGGCTCCTCCGCATCCTGGCTGAGGTCGTAGAAGAGGAGGTAGCTGGTGAAGGTGCCGCTCTCCTGGCCCAGGGCCACGGCGGCCAGGTATTTGCCGTCCGCCGTGACGGCGGCGGTGGAGAGGAAGCGGCGGGAGGACTGGAAGCGGAAGGCCTCCGCCCCGGCGGGGGAGTAGACCGTGACGGCGCTCTTGCAGTTCTTGCCCTCGGCGGTGACGGTGAGCCAGCCGCCGGGGGTCAATGTCACAGCCTGGATGGCCCCGTCCGTGGTAAGGTGGAGCTTCTCGCCGCTGCCGTCCACCAGGTACAGCTCCGTGCCGCCCACATCGTAGGCCGCGGCCCGGCCACCGCAGCCCGTCAGGGCCGGGGAGGCCATGGCGGCGGCGGTGCGGAAGACCTCTCCGCCGTCGGCGTCCAGCACCGTCAGCTCCCGGTCGGAGAGGACGGCGACGCCGCCGTCCAGGGAGACGAAGCGGTTGGTGCTGGCGTTCTCGTAGCGGATGACGCCGGTGCCGGTGGCACCGCTGCCGTAGGCAAAGTAGCGGCGCAGGGCATCAAAGCCTGTGCCGTCCCGCCAGGCGGCCAGGGCCACCACGCCCAAGACCGCCGCCAGGACGCCCAGGAAGATCAGGAAGCGCCGGAGGCCCCGGTGCTTCGGCCGCTCCGTGCGGCCGCCCTCCGCCGGGAGGGGCTCACGTCTTTCATCCATTGAGTCTTTCATCCTCATACCAGAGTCTTGTGAGGTACAGGCCCCCGGGGGGCACGGTGGGCCCCGCCAGGGTGCGGTCCCGGCTCTCCAGGATGGCGGGGATGTCCTCCGGGCGGAACTT
>CAKTSC010000268.1 GCA_934597465.1 uncultured Dysosmobacter sp. | reverse complement strand
ATGGAGCAGCTCCGCAAGGACGGATTCGAGGTCGTGGAGCAGTTCTATGAGCCCGACCAGCTGGGCGCCGCGCTGAAGGACTTCGACGCCGTCATCATCCGTTCCGCCACCAAGATCAAAAAGCAGCAGATCGACGACGCCAAGGGCGGCAAGCTGAAGCTCATCATCCGCGCCGGCGTCGGCATGGACAACATCGACATCCCTTACGCCGAGGCCGCCGGCATCGCCTGCAGGAACACCCCCCGGGCCTCCTCCAACGCCGTGGCGGAGCTGGCCATCTCCCTGCTCTTCTCCTGCGCCCGCAGCATCTCCATCGCAGGCCACACCATGCGGGAGAACAAGTGGGAGAAGAAGGCCTACTCCAAGGGCTTTGAGGTCTCCGGCAAGACCGTGGGCGTCATCGGCTACGGCCGCATCGGCCGCATGGTGGGCGACAAGTGCCAGGCCCTGGGCGCCAAGGTCCTCTCCGTGGTCCACCGCACCAAGCCCGAGGGCTGCGAGTGCGAGACCATGCACTTCGTCAGCATGGACGAGCTGCTCTCCCAGTCCGACATCGTCATCCTCTGCGCCCCCGGCGGCGACAAGGCCATCGTGGACGCCGAGGCCCTTGCCAAGATGAAGGACGGCGTGGTCATCATCAACGTCTCCCGGGGCTCCAACGTGGACGAGGCCGCCCTGCTGGAGGGGCTCAACAGCGGCAAGGTCAAGGCCGCCGGTCTCGACGTCTGGATGAGCGAGAAGGAGCCCAACTGGGCTCTGGCGCAGCATCCCGCCGTCTCCTGCACCCCCCACATCGGCGCAGGCACCAAGGAAGCCCAGAAGCGCATCGGCGCGGAGCTGGTGGACATCGTGGAGCACTTCGCCTTCTGAGAAAAAACACCATCACGCAGAACCCCCGGCAGCATTCGCTGCCGGGGGTTCTTTCTTCCCAAAAGCACGGATATTCCTTGAGATCGGCCATCTGACAAGGAGTTCCGCTTTCCTTTCGTCCGTGAAAGTATCTGGAACCCTCCGGCTACTTTTCCTCGTCAAACAGACAAAAAGACCCCGGCAGCGTTCGCTGCCGGGGTCTTTCCTATTTCATCGCTGCCTTACGGCGTTCGTCCTTCTCAGACGGCCTTGTCGGCGGGAGAGCCCTTGCGGCCGGGCTTCATGACGATCTCGCCCTTGCCGATGGCCTTCACGGGACAGACCAGAGCGCAGAGGTGGCAGCCCACGCACTTCTCGTGATCGCAGGAGGGCTTGCGGTTCTCCTCGTCCCAGGAGATGGCCTGGTGCGCGCCGTCATAGCAGGAGACGTAGCAGCGGCCGCAGCCGATGCACTTCTCGGTGTCGAACTCGGGATACACGACGTAGTCACGATCCAGGTTCTCGGCGGGGATGATGTTGGCATTGGCCACGCCGATGAGATCCATCAGGCTGTCAACGCCCTGCTCCTCCATGTAGTGCTCCAGACCGTTCTTCATATCCTCCACGATCCGGTAGCCATACTGCATGATGGAAGTGGTGACCTGCAGGGTGGTGGAGCCCAGCAGCAGGAACTCGGCCGCGTCCTCCCAGGTCTCGATGCCGCCGATGCCGGAGATCTCCACGCCGGGGATGCCGTCGCGCAGCTGCTGCACGAAGCGCAGGGCCACGGGCTTGACCGCCTTGCCGGAGTAACCGGAGATGGAGGACTTGCCGTTGACGATGGGCATACCGATCTTGCGGTTGAGGTCAACGTTGCAGACGGACTTGATGGTGTTGATGGCCGCGATACCGTCGGCGCCGCCCTCCAGGCAGGCCTTGGCCACGGGCACCATGTCGGTGATGTTGGGGGTCATCTTGGCCATCATGGGCAGCTTGGAGCCGCGCTTGACAGCGGCGCAGAAGCTCTTGCAGAGCTCGGCGTTGGTGCCCACGTCAGAGCCCATGGCATGGGTGGTCATCTGGGGGCAGGAGAGGTTCATCTCGATCATGTCGGCGCCGGCCTCGGTCACGAGGCGGGCCAGCTCTTCCCAGTCCTCCTCAGTGGGGCCCATGATGGAGGCGATGAGGACCTTATCGGGATAGTTTTCCTTCAGCTTGCGGAGGTCGGCCAGGTTCTGCTCCAGGGGATGCTCGGCGATCTGCTCCATGTTCTTGAAGCCGACGAAGGGGGTGCCCTCCTTGGTCAGGGCGTCGAAGCGGGGAGAGACCTCGTCGATGAGGAAGTCGCCCGGGCCAATGGTCTTGAAGACGACGCCGGCCCAGCCCTCGTCATAGGCCTTGGCGCACATCTCGTAGCAGTTGCCTACCGGAGAGGAGGAGAGGCAGAACGGGTTTTCAAAATGTACCCCGAGAAACTCAACGGATAAATCTTTCTTCACCATGTTTTTCAACCTCCAATACGATTGTGGATCTCATATGCGGCGAGCTTGCCCTTGTTGACGGCGGCGACGACGGTCTTGTCGCCCTTGGCGATATCGCCGGCCACGAAGACCTTGCCGTCCACGCTGGTGCCCTCGGCGACGACTTCGTTGCGCTCCACGGGCAGACCCAGCTCGTTGTCGATGTTCTGGCCCAGGGCCACGACGATGAGCTCGGCCTCGATCTTCAGCTCGCTGTTGAGGCGGCTGTGCTTGAAGGTGACGGTCTTGCCGTCCACCGCGGCGGGGGTATAGCCGCCGATGGTGATGACGCCCATCTCGTGAGCGGTGGCCTTCTCAGCGTCGGAGGCGCGGAACTCGTTGCGGGTGACCTCGATGAC
>CAKTSC010000267.1 GCA_934597465.1 uncultured Dysosmobacter sp. | reverse complement strand
ATGCTCTTGGCGTAGGGATGGGCCTGAACGTCGTTGATCTGGACGGAGACGATCTTCCCGGCGGGGACATCCGCCAGGATCTCGGGATCATAGCTCTGCCCGGCCCGCACCCAGTGCCAGGAGTCCAGGATCAGCTTGGCGTTGTCGCAGCCGGAGGCCTTCACCACGGCCCAGGCCGTCTTCACATCGGGCAGGCCGCTGTAGGGCATGGGCTCCACGCCGATGGTGTACTTCCCGGCCCGGCGGCAGAGCTCCCTCAGTTTCTGGGCGGTGTACTCCACGGAGTAGGTCTCCATCAGGCCGCAGTTGATCTGATTGACGCCGAAAAGCTCGCACATGTGGAAGCACATCTGCTCCTTGTACTTCTGCTCATAGGAGCGGTGCTCCTCCGCCCACTGGACGATGTACTCCACCTCCGTGACCTTCATGCCGTACTTTTCCAGGATGGCCAGGATGTCGGCATCGAAGAGGCCCTCGTTCAGGGCGTCCACATAGGTCTCCGCCCGGAGGCCGATGCCCTCAAAGCCCGCGTTCCTGGCGGCGGCGACCCGCTCCTCAAAGCGGCACTGATTGCCCAGGGTCCAGGAGCTGATGGTGATGGGATACTTCTGAGACATGGTAGATTCCTCCTATATTTATCGTAAGTTTTTGTGGTTTTACGGGGTGTGCTCTGCCTTGGCGGCGCGCTCCCGCTTCTGGCAGACGTTGAGGCAGAGAGCCAGGACGATGCCGAGAAGCGTCACGGCCATGTTGAAGAGGACCACGAGCCTCGGGCCGTTGGCGCCGCCCACCCGCGTGAGGACGCCCGCCACGCTGATGACAATGTAGTTCGCGAGGCTGGAGGAGATCATCACGATGGAGGTGATGACGCCCCGGTTTTTGGGGAACATCTCGTTGGCCACCGCCGTCACCAGCTGCAGCACGCCGCCGGCGGCGAAGAAGCCCAGCAAGAAGCCGCCGGCCAGGCACATGGCTGGCTTTTGCACGAAGTAGATGACGGCGAGAGTCAGGAAGGCCACGGTGGGGTAGGCCACCAGGATCTTGGCGGGCTCCACCTTCCGCTTTAAGAGGGCGGCGCTGACGAAGAGGGCCAGCACGATACCCACGGAGTAGAAGGACTGGATCTTGCTGGGGTCCGCCAGGCCGTAGAGCCGGCCCAGCTCCTGGTTGCAGTTCATCCAGAGCATGAAGGTGGTGGAGGTGGTGAAGCCCAGGCAGATGAGCACGATGGCGGCGGGGGTGAAGTGCATCTTCTCCTTCTTCCCCACGCCCTTCACCACCTTCTCAAAGGGCGGGAAGGGCAGGAAGCTGAGGAACACGCCGTCCACGAGGATGATGACCGCCGTGGCCAGGAAGATGGTGCGGAAGGGCAGCTCCCGGGCCGCCACGAAGCCGATGGCGAAGGGCAGCAGGAACTGGGCGATGGAGATGGAGAGCTTGGTAAAGATGTTGGCGATGGTGCCCTTCTCCTTGAAGATCTCCATGCAGGAGGGGGTGATGCTGGTATCCAGGAAGGAGTTGGCCATGCCGCTGATGACGGCCAGCGCGTAGCCCACATACAGGTTGGGGGCGAAGGTGATGCCCAGGAAGAAGACGGCGTAGAGGCCGCAGCCGATGAGGCCGGAGAGCCGGCGTCCCAGCCGGTCCGAGAGGGGGCCCGCCACCGGGAAGGCGACGAGGCGTCCCAGGCCGATGGCGGCGATGACCGCCACCACGCGGGAGACATCGTAGCTGCCGTCCGCCAGCTTCTCCGCCCCCCAGAGGGCGGCGAAGCTCTGCTTGTACTGGCCCATGATGGTGGCCGCGATGCCCAGCACGAAGTAGGTGATGTAAAGGGCCAGGGCCGTGGGGTAATATCTGCGGGAGTCTGCCGTATTCATCGTCGCTGCTCCTTTCTTCGTTCTCAGGCGTAGAGGAGGGCCCGGATCTCCTCCACCGGCATCTCCAGGCCGCTGTAAAGGCGGAAGGCCTCCGCGCCCTGGCAGAGGAGCATTCCCAGGCCGTCGCAGGTGAGGCATCCGGCGGCCCCGGCCTCCCGGAGCATCTTCGTCCTGGGCGGGGCGTAGACCACATCCGTCACGATGAGGTCGGGCCGGAACCAGCTGAGATCCGTGATGTTGCTCTGCTCCTCATAGGGGGCCATGCCCACCCGGGTGGCGTTGGAGAGGATGTCGCAGCGGAGGATGGCCCGGTGCAGGGCCTCCCGGTCCTGGAGATCGTTCAGGGTGATGGCGCAGCCGGGCGCGGCCTTGGCGATGGCCTGCAGCCCCTTCTCCACCCGGGGCCAGAAGGCGTCCTTCAGGTTGAAGACGGCGATCTCCGCCGCCCCCTCCAGGGCCGCCTGGATGGCGATGGCGGAGGCGGCTCCGCCGCCGCCCAGCAGCACGATCTTTTTCCCCTTCACCTCCACGCCGCTGCGGCGGAGGTTCTGGGTGTAGCCGCAGCCGTCGGTGTTGTAGCCCACGAGGGTGCCGTTCTCATTGACAATGGTGTTCACGGCCTGGATGGCCTCGGCGGCAGGTGTCAGACGGTCGAGATAGGGGATGACGGCGTTTTTGCAGGGCATGGTCACGTTGGCGCCCCGCATCCCCAGGGTGCGGATGGCCCGCACGGCGTCCCCCGCCTTCTCCTGGGGGATGTCGAAGGCCAGGTAGGCCCAGTCCAGGCCGAACTTCTGGAAGCAGTGGTTATACATGGCCGGGGACTTGGAGTGCTCCACCGGGGTTCCGATGAGCCCCAGCA
>CAKTSC010000266.1 GCA_934597465.1 uncultured Dysosmobacter sp. | reverse complement strand
TCGGACAGCTTGCTAAGAATACCATCCCTTCCTCCCAAAGTCAACCCCTTTTCCCCATCTTTTCCGAAAACCCGACATCCCTATGTTGATACACACGGATCCCATCAGAAACGCTTATATTTTCCCCCGTTTTCCTTTCATTCTCTTCCTTTCCCATCGCTCCCCCTTATCTTTCCCCGCTTCCCCGAAAAATCAGTGGGAATTTCCCGCGCTTTGTGCTATGCTGTTGGAAGCGGCGGCCCCGCCGCCATCCTTAAATTATAATCTGCCCGCCGGGGATCCCCGGCTTTCATCGGAGGAACGCCCATGAAGATCCATCGCCTGTCCGCCGTCTTCGGCCGCCTCCAGGGGGAGACCCTGGAGCTGGGGGACGGCCTCAATATCCTGGAAGCCCCCAACGAGAGCGGCAAATCCACCTGGTGCGCCCTGCTGACGGCCCTGCTCTACGGCGTCAACAGCCGAGAGCGCGACCGCGCCGGCGCCATGGCGGAGAAGAACCGCTTCGCCCCCTGGGACGGCGCCGCCATGTCCGGCCGGATGGACTGCGCCTGCCGCTTCGGCGAGATCACCCTCCAGCGGGAGACCCGCCGCCAGAACGCCCCCATGGGCGCCTTCACCGCCTGCTATACCGGCACGGCGGAGCCGGTGCCCAAGCTCAGCGCCGCCGCCTGCGGCGAGCAGCTCCTGGGCGTCTCCCGGGAGGTCTTCGAGCGCAGCGCCCTGATCCGCCAGAGCAACCTCGGCATCAGCGCCAGCCCCGAGCTGGAGAAGCGCATCCTCTCCCTCATCACCGCCGGGGAGGAGGGCGTCTCCTACACCGAGGCCAGCGACGCCCTCCGCCGCCAGCTGAACCGCCGGAAGCACAACAAGACCGGCCGCATCCCGGAGCGGGAGGCGGAGCTGGAGGAAGTGCGCCATGCCCGGGCCCTGCTGGCAGAGCGCCAGACGGAGCACGCCCAGGCGGAGGAGGAGCTCCGCCGCCAGGCAACCCTCCAAACCCGGATGGAGCAGGCCCTGGCGGACGCCCGGCGCTACGAAGCCGTCCAGCAGCGCAAGCGCCAGGCCGAGCTCTGCCGCCAGGCAGAGCAGGCGGAAGCGGAAGCCGCCGCCCTCCGCGCCCGGGCGGAAGCCGACCGCCTGCCGGAGAACGACGCCATCGCCCGTCTCCGGGGAGCTCTCGTGAACCTGGAGACCGTCCGCCGCCAGCTGGCCAAGGCCCGGGAGACCCGGGACGAGGCCATGAAGGCCCAGCTCCGGGCGGAGCAGGCCGTCCAGCGGAGTCCCTTCCCCGGGGAGACACCGGAGCAGGCCCGGCAGGAGGTGGCCCAGCCCCCCAGGGTCACGGTCAACGCCTTCCCGTCCCTCCTGGTCTTCCTCCTCTTCCTGGCCGCCGCTGCCGGCAGCTTCCTGCTGGTAACGGCCCGGGCCGCCGTCCCCCTCACCGGCTGGCAGCGGGCCATTCCCTGGGTCGCCTTCCTGGCCGTGGCCGCAGGCGGCGCCGTGGTCTCCCGCCTGATGCACACCCGCGCCGTGGCCCGGGCCCGGGAAGCCGCCCTCCAAAAGCGCTTCGGCACGGCGGACGCCGCCGAGCTCACGGCTCTCGCCGAGCGCTACGCCGCCCTCTGCGAGACCCAGGACGCCGCCCGCCGGGACTGCGCCGCCAAATCCGCCGCCGCGGACGCCCTCTATGAGACCCTCCGCTCCAACGAGCAGGCCATCCTGCTGGAAGTCCGCCGCTTCGCCCCCGCCGCCTTCGACTCCGCCGCGGCGGACGAGGCCCTGCGCCTCTGCGCCCAGCGCCGCCGGGCCCTTCAGACGGCGGAGTCCGCCGCCCGGGAGGCCCGTCTCCGCTGCCAGCTCCTCCAGGGGGAGAACAGCGCCCCCCTGACGGAGGAGGAGCTCTCCCTCCCCGCGCCGGAGCGCTCCGCCCAGGAGCTCTCCGCCGCCCTGGAAGTCCTCCGTCTCCAGATGGCGGAGACCCGGGCCCGGGCCGACCGCGCCGCCGGAGCCATGGCCGCCGGGGAGAGCGGGGACACCCTGGCCGCCCGGGAGGAAGCCCTCACGGAGGAGCTCCGCCGTCTCCAGGGGGAGTACGACGCTCTCTCCCTGGCCCTGGACGCCCTGGCCGACGCCAACACCGCCCTGCAGAACCGCTTCTCCCCTGCCCTGGGCCGCCGGGCGGCGGAGATCTTCGCCCAGCTCACCGATAACCGCTACGACGCCGTCACCCTGGATCGCAGCTTCCGCCTGATGGCGGAGCCTCAGGGCAGCTACACCCTGCGGGACGCCCAGTTCCTCTCCGCCGGGGCGGCGGATCAGCTCTACCTTGCAGTGCGCCTGGCCATCTGCGAACTGGTGCTCCCCCGGGAGGAGCCCGCCCCCCTGATCCTGGACGACGCCCTCACGAATTTTGACGACGCCCGCTGCGCCGCCGCCCTGGCCTTCCTGCGGCGGGAAGCCCGGCAGCGCCAGATCCTGCTCTTCACCTGCCACAGCCGGGAAGCCGCCCTCCTCCGGGACGCGCCGGACGTCCGCATCCGGCGTCTGGCCGCCCGCTGACGGAATCTTCCCCGCCCGGCGGTTGACGAACGGATCCGGATGGGATAGAATAGATAAATACCATTAAAATAAATGAGCCGCGCTTCGCGGCCAGTATCGCCGCCGTCTCCGGCGGCGGCAAGGAGGACGAGTTTCTATGAGCGAATGCACCCACGACTGCTCCACCTGCGGCGAGAGCTGCGGCGA
>CAKTSC010000265.1 GCA_934597465.1 uncultured Dysosmobacter sp. | reverse complement strand
CCGGCCCCTTCCTGGACTTTTCCCGGGACGAGAGGACGGGGGATGGGAGTCCCCGGTCGGCTGCGTTCTGCTATTGGAAGTGCCTGCTGTCCGGCTCGCCGCGGAGCGGCATTGCCGGCGAAGGGGCCGCTGCGGCGGCGGGATGTTGGGACGGGGGACGGGAGACGAGGGACGGGGGACGAAGGACGGGCGCGGGCGCTGCGCTGCGCGCCGGAGGACGGGGGACGAGGGACGGAGGATGGGAGGATAGGAAAGAGGCGGGAACCGGGAGGGTTCCCGCCTCTTGGGGTGGTGTGGGATCACTTTTTGGCCAGGTGGTCGGCGTGGGCGATCTGGGAGACCTGGCCGCTGAGGGCAAGGAGGGCCAGGAGGTTGGGGATGACCATGAGGCCGTTGAACATGTCGCTCATGTCCCAGACCAGGCTCACCTTCTGGACGGAGCCCGCCACGATGAAGGCCAGGGCGATGAGGGCGTAGACGATGTTGGCGGTCTTGCTGCCCTTGAAGAGGGCGTTGACGTTGGTTTTGCCGAAGAAGTACCAGCCGATGATGGTGGAGAAGGCGAAGAAGAGCATGCAGATGGCCACGAAGGGGTTGCCGAAGCTGCCGAAGGCCTGGGAGAAGGCCGCCTGGGCCAGCTTGGTGGCGGTGAGGCCGTCCTCGGCCAGGGGCTGCAGCAGCCCGGAGGAAAGGATCACCAGGGCGGTGAGGGTCAGGACGATGAAGGTATCGATGAAGACACCCATCATGGCGATGACGCCCTGCTCCTCGGGGTGCTTCACCTTGGCCATGGCGTGGGCGTGGGGGGTGGAGCCCATGCCGGCCTCGTTGGAGAAGAGGCCCCGGGCCACGCCGTAGCGCATGGCCTCCTTCACGCCGAGGCCCGCCACGCCGCCGAAGATGGCCTGGGGATCGAAGGCGCAGATGAAGATGGACTTGACGGCGCTCCAGAGGGTGGCGTGATTGATGCAGAGGATGACGAGGCAGCCGATGATGTAGAAGACCGCCATGATGGGGACGATCTTCTCCGTGAAGGAGGCGATGCGCTGCACGCCGCCCAGGAAGATGAAGGCCGCCACCGCCGCCACGGCCAGGCCCACGGCGATCTTGGGAGTGCCGAAGGCGGTGTGGAAGGCGTCGCTGATGGAGTTGGACTGCACCATGTTGCCCATGAAGCCCAGGGCCAGGATGATGGCCACGGAGAAAAAGCCTGCCAGGAACTTGCCGAAGCCGCCCCGGAAGGCCGCCCGGATGTAGTAGATGGGCCCGCCGGTGACATGGCCGTTATGGTCGGTGGTGCGGTACTTCTGGGCCAGGATGGCCTCGCCGTAAATGGTGGACATGCCGAAGAAGGCGGACACCCACATCCAGAAGATGGCCCCGGGGCCGCCGGAGTAGAGGGCCGTGGCGCAGCCGGAGATATTGCCGGTGCCCACCTGGGCGGCGATGGCGGTGGCCAGGGCCTGGAAGGAGCTCATGCCGTCCTTGCCGGCCTTGTCGCCGGAGAGGGAGATGCTGCCGAAGAGCTGGCGGCAGCCCTGGCCGAACTTGCGCACCTGGACGAAGCGGGTGCGGAAGGAGTAGAAAATACCGGTGCCCAGCAGCAGGAACAGCAGCAGGAGCTGCTTGTTCCAGAGGACATCGTTGACGGCTGCCACGATCCTGGTAATGGTGTTGACGATGAGTTCCATAGCGCATTCTCCCTTTCGGCGCGGGAGCGGGGAAAAGAAAGACCGGCCCTGTCCTTCGACAGCGGCCGGCTCTGAAAGCGCAAGAAAAACCTTCCGTCCTGGGGGGCGGAAAGGCCTTGCCACTCTGTCCTTTTGCCTGAGAGATTCCCGCGGGTCGCCCCGCGGCTTGCACCTTCGGCATCCAATTCAATGGACTTCTCCAGAGCCGCGTCCGTTCATAGTCCTCACCCGAGCCCGGGCACCTGAGAGTTTTACTCCTTCGGCAGGCGATTACTCGCCGTTCCCCTACGAACTTCACACGCCGTTATGTAGTTTGTGGGCAAAGCATAGCACGGAGGATAGCACTTGTCAAGTCCTTCCCATAAAAACTTTTGTTCGCATCTGGAAGGCGGGGTGAAAGAAAATGTTGCCGGGACGGTTGTAAAACCCGGCGGAACGGTGTATAATGCCCTTATTCGTTCCCGATACCCTGGAATAAGGAGGACTCCCCCATGAGCAAGACGGCACAGATGGTACTGAAGATCGTGGCGGCGGGCCTGGCCTTCGCGGCGCTGGTCTGCCTCATCGTCGGCAGCTGGCAGGACATGGCCAAGGGCTGCGGCTGCCTGAAAGAGCGGCTCCGCAAGCGCCGCTGCTCCGAGTACGATGACTATAACGACGCGGAGCTCTATCAGTAAGGAATGCGCCCGGAAAAGGGAAGGGACCGTCCGAAAGGACGGTCCCTTTTTTGCCGGATCCTTCGGGAGTCGCGCGCCCTCCGGGGGCTTGGGGAGGGAAGAAAAGAAAAAAGCCTGCCAAAGGCAGGGGAAATGCCTTGACAGACGAAAATATTCATGGTAAAATAAAGCGCTTATGATAACGAATGGGATACCCTCCCACTTTTTATCACTGTGACCAAGATAGCATACCTCACAGGAAAAAGCAAGAGCTGATAACAATAATTTTAACAACAAACCCGAGCGTGTCATTTTGCACCGCAGTATCTCGGAAAGTTTATCCGCCCCGCCGGGAGGGACAGCCCCGGCGCGGAGGGAAGAAAGGTTGCGTGAATTACAGATGGCCAA
>CAKTSC010000264.1 GCA_934597465.1 uncultured Dysosmobacter sp. | reverse complement strand
CCCGGCTGCACCTGCACCCGCTTGTCGGCGATGACGCAGCGGAGGCTGGCGTCCCGGCGGACGATGGTCTCCTTAAAGAGGATGCAGCCGGAGACCCGGGCCCCGCTCTCCACCGTGACGCCGGGGAAGAGGATGGAATCCTCCACGGTGCCCTCGATCTTGCAGCCGTCGGCGATGAGGGAGTTGCGGCAGACGGCCTCCGGGGAGAGGTAGGCCGAGGACTTGTCGGCGCTCTTGGCCCGGATGGGCCGCTCCGGGCAGAAGAGATCCCGGCGGACGTCCCGATCCAGAAGCTGCATGCTGCGCTCGTAGTAATCCCGGACGGAGCGCATCTGGGCGGCGAAGCCCCGGAAGACCCAGCCGCGGATGCGGAGCTCCTCCCCCCGGGCCTGGAGGACATCCCGGCGGAAGCTGGTGAGATCCCGGCTGGCGCAGTCGTCCACCAGCTTCAGAAGGAGATCCCGGGAGAGGAGGTAGGTCTCCAGGCTCCGCTTGCCCCGGGGCTGATGGGGCTGCACCAGTACCTGGGCCACCCGGCCGTCGCCGTCCAGCTCAAAGTAGGCCCCGTTCTCCACAGGGTTGGAGTCGTCGGCGCAGACAGCGGTGATATCCGCCCCGCCGCGGATGTGCTCCTCCAGGATCTCCTGGAGGGGGAGGTTGGCCACGAGATCGCCCTCCGTCAAAACCACGTAGTCCTGGCGGATCTCCTGGAGGTAGGAGCGGACGCCGGCGAGGGCCTCCATCTTGCCCCGGAAGGCCACCTCGCCCCAGGCGCGCTGGTAGGCGAAGGGGGGCAGGATCTTGAGGCCGCCCCGCTTGCGGGAGAGATCCCAGCTCTTGCCGCTGCCCAGGTGGTCAAGGAGGCTCTGGTAGCGGCCGTGGAGCACCACACCCACGTCCTGCACCCCGGCGTTCACGAGGTTGGAGAGGACAAAGTCCACGCAGCGGTAGCGCCCGCCGAAGGGCAGGGACGCCGCCGTGCGCTTTTCCGCCAGCTCATAGAGCTCGTTGCGCTTTTCATAGGAGAAAATGATGCCGTGCAGTTCCCTCATTTTGCCCGCTCCTCCCCTCTTCTGTTCAGCATGATCCCGGCCTTCACCTTCCGGCCGGGGGCCACGTCACATTCCGGCGCCAGGACGGCGAGACCCCAGTCTGCGGGGTCGCAGTCCTCCGGCGCGGCACCCACCCGGGCCTCCGCGCCCACCCGGCAGTTCTCGCCCAGGATGGCGTAGCGCACCTGGGCCCCCCGCTCCACCCGGACGCCGGGCAGGAGGACAGAGTAGCTGACGCTGGCTCCCTCCTCCACGGTGACGCCCTGGGAGAGGACGGAGTTCTCCACCGTGCCCTCGATCTCACAGCCCCGGTTGAAGGCGCTGTGGCGCACCGCCGCCCGGGGGCCCAGGTAGGCCGCCGGGGAGGAGCGGGTGTTGGCGTAGATGGGCCAGCTCTCGTCCAGCAGATCCAGGCCGGAGGCCGGGGAGAGCATATCCATGTTGGCGTCCCAGAGGGACTCCAGGGTGCCCACGTCCTTCCAGTAGCCGGAGAAACGGTAGGCGTACATCCGCTCCCCGGCGGAGAGCATGGCGGGGATGATGTTCTTGCCGAAGTCGTTTTCGGAATCGGGGTCTTCCTCGTCCGCGCAGAGGTAGGCGCGGAGGGCCTTCCAGGAGAAGACGTAGATGCCCATGGAAGCCAGGTTGCTTTTCGGCTCCCTGGGTTTCTCCTGGAACTCCGTGATGCGATCCTCCCCGTCCACATTCATGATGCCGAAGCGGCCGGCCTCGTCCCAGGGGACTTCCATCACGGAGATGGTGCACTCCGCCCGGCGGGACTTATGGAAGTCCAGCATCTTGGCGTAGTTCATCTTATAGACATGGTCGCCGGAGAGGATCAGCACATAGTCCGGGTCGTAGAGATCCAAAAAGCCCATGTTCTGATAGATGGCGTTGGCGGTGCCCTTGAACCAGCTGGCCCCGGCGGCGGACTGGTAGGGCGGCAGGATGTGGACGCCGCCGTCCGAGTAGTCCAGGTCCCAGGCCTGGCCGCTGCCGATGTAGCTGTTCAGCTCCAGTGGCCGGTACTGGGTCAGAACGCCCACGGTGTCGATGCCGGAGTTGGCGCAGTTGGACAGGGGAAAATCGATGATCCGGTACTTGCCGCCGAAGGGCACGGCGGGCTTGGCCATCTCCTCCGTCAGCACCCGGAGGCGGCTGCCCTGGCCGCCGGCCAGCAGCATGGCCACACATTCCTTCTTCATGCTTCCGCTCCTTTCCGCTTTCCCTGGGGAAGGCGTCCCCTCCCCTGATAGAATACCCCGCCGAAGGGGGGGATCTTGATGCAAAGGGACTGCTCTCTCCCGTGGGAGGGGATGCGCTCCACGGCCACGGGCTCCGTGTCCCCGAAGCTCCCGCCGCCGAAGCGGACGGCGTCGCTGTTGAAGACCGGGACGAATTCCTTCTTCCCCGGCACGCCCACCCGGTATCCCTCATAGGCGTTGGGAGAGAAGTTCACGGCGCAGAGGAGCTCCCGCCCCCGCTTGTCCCGCCGCAGGAAGACCGCCACGTTGTTGTGGTTGTCGTCCGCCACCAGCCACTCAAAGCCCGCCCAGTCGAAGTCGATCTCCCAGAGGGCCGTCGTCCTCTTATAAAACCGGTTGGCCTCCCGGAAGAAGTCCTGCACCTGCTGGTTCCGCTCCTGCTCCAGGAGATACCAGTCCAGCTGCCCCGCGTCGTTCCACTCGTGCCACTGGCCGATCT